>CAMQTD010000044.1 GCA_947036995.1 uncultured Parabacteroides sp. | reverse complement strand
TTATTAGAAGCTCGCTTTTTATATACAGGAGACTATCTTATTAGATAATTCCGTAACGTTTAAATGCTTTTTCGATCTCTACCAATGCAATCTTTAATTGTGCTTCGGTGTGAGTAGCCATTAGCGAGAAACGAATTAACGTATCCTGAGGAGACACCGCAGGGGCAACTACAGGGTTTACAAATATTCCTGCATCAAACAAATCACGTGTGATTAGGAACGTTTTGTCGTTATCACGCACATATAATGGGATGATTGGTGTAGCAGTGTGTCCAATTTCGCAACCCATAGCACGGAAACCTTCTAAGGCCATGTTTGTAATTGTCCAAAGGTGTTCAATTCTCTCTGGCTCGTTTAGCATAATATCAAGCGAAGCATCTGCTGCGGCTGTAGCTGCAGGGGTGTTACTCGCGCTGAATATATACGAGCGAGAGTTATGGCGTAGGTAATTGATTGTATCCTTATCACCAGCAATAAATCCACCGATTGAAGCAAACGACTTACTGAATGTACCCATAATTAAATCTACCTCGTCGGTAAGTCCAAAATGGTTACATGTACCTCGTCCTTGTTCGCCAAGTACACCAATACCGTGTGCTTCATCTACCATGACGCTTGCGTTGTATTTTTTTGCCAAAGCGACAATTCCTGGAAGATCTACGATATCACCCTCCATACTAAACACACCGTCTACAACGATAAGTTTAATTTTATCAGGTGCACACTTTTGGAGTTGTTTTTCTAACGACTCCATGTCGTTGTGCTTATACTTCAATTTGGTCGAGAAAGATAGGCGGTGCCCTTCGATAATAGAAGCGTGATCCAATTCATCCCAAAGGATATAATCTTCTCTTCCCGTAACACACGAAACAACGCCCAAGTTAACCTGGAAGCCAGTCGAATATACGATTGCATCTTCTTTACCAACAAACTCAGCTAATTTCTTTTCGAGCGAAATATGAATGTCAAGCGTACCGTTTAAAAATCGAGAGCCAGCACATCCCGTGCCGTACTTGTTGATTGCATCAATAGATGCTTGTTTTACTTTTGGATGATTTGTAAGTCCTAAGTAGGCGTTTGAGCCAAACATTAGCACTTTCTTTCCATTTATAATAACTTCAGTGTCTTGATCGCTTTCGATCGTTCTGAAATAAGGATATATTCCAAGATCTTTGATCTTTTGAGGAACATCGTACTTTGATAATTTTTCTTGTAAAAGTCTCATAGTAATATAAAAGAGATTTAGTTTCTCGTTATTTAGTATACAACTTTTAGGACAGTAAATTAGTCCTTTATTTTCAAAAGTTGGCTGCAAAAGTACAAAAAAAATAACTTATATTGCTCAAACACGATGAAATATTTGTTTAAAATAGCTATTTTTGCAGAAGAATATAATAATAAACGTAGGTAAATGAATAATTCAGGTAAGCGAGTGTATGCAATTATCAATCCTATTTCGGGGGTTGGCTCTAAGCGTAAGATACCAAAGATGATTGAGGATATCTGTAAACTTGAAAATTGTGATTTGAAAATTCTATTTACAGAGCACATTGGCCATGCCAGTGAGCTAACGCAACAGGCACTAGATGCAGCAGCAGATATTATAATTGCTGTGGGTGGAGATGGTACTGTAAATGAGATTGCACGCGCTATGATGCATTCGTCTGCCCTATTAGGTATTATCCCAAAAGGATCAGGTAATGGATTAGCGCGCGAATTACATATTCCGATGGATACAAAACGTGCCTTGGATAATATCTTCAGTGGCGTAGTTACTACGATTGATGGCTGTAAGGCGAATGATAAAATCTTTTTTTGCACCTGTGGAGTCGGTTTTGATGCAGCAGTGAGCCAAAAGTTTGCTAGCGAAAAGCGTAGAGGATCGCTTACATATATAAAAAATATGGTCGAAGAGTACCTTAGCTACAAACCCGAATCGTACGAACTGCTTGTTGATGGCACTACAATTAAAGAAAAAGCATTTTTGATTGCCGTAGCAAATGCCTCTCAATATGGCAACAATGCATTTATAGCACCGCATGCGAATATTCAAGACGGAATGATGGATATCACCATCCTAGCCCCCTTTGATTTTCGATACATCGCTCCGCTATCCATTCAGCTCTTTACGAAACAGATAGATCGAAACAGTAAAATAAAGATTATACGCGGTAAATCTGCTACAATCATACGGCAGAAGCCTGGGATGATGCACCTTGATGGCGAGCCCGTAATGGCATCTTGCGAAGTGCAAATCAATGTAATTCCGTCCGTTTTAAATATTATCACACCAGCTACCATCTCTTTCACGCAAGAGGTGCAAAACTTATTTAGTGAGGTAACCCGTTTCTTTGATAAAAGAATCCCTTCTATTTTGAGGTAATCTACATTTTAAGGTAGAAATGTTTGGTTAGTGCAATATACTCAGGCGTGTATTTATGACGTGCTAGTTCGATTACTAAATGTTCTTCGACGTACTCTTTTGCATCTTCTTTTTGCGATAATTCAATCAAGATTCGCTTCGGTATACTGGTCGGAGTGGGGTGTACCCAGTTGCATTTAGAGACGAACAGGTTTGAGCGAGCAGCTACCGTTTCAATTTGTTTGAATTGATCAGCCGGTAGCACCAGTGCGATGCGTCCTGTTGAGGTTAGTAGTTTTGCTGCAGCTGTAAAAAGATCGTCTAATGATAGGCTATCGGTGTGCCGAGCCAAACTACGCTGACCATTCGGGCATTTCAGCGACTGCTCAAAATAGGGCGGATTCGAAACAATCAAATCGTAACGGCTGCTACACATCTCCGCATACCTATCGAGCGGCATGTGTTTCACCTCTATTTGAGACGCATAGGGCGAAGCTAGCACATTAACCACTGCTTGTTGTGCCGCTCCAGCATCAATATCAATCGCATCAATAAAAGCTTGTTGGTTGCGTTGCGCCAGCATCAGTGCAATAAGCCCCGTACCTGTGCCAATATCCAATACTTTTTTTGCATCCGTAACGGCAGCCCATGCGCCTAGTAGTACACCATCTGTGCCCACCTTCATGGCGCATAAATCGTGATATATTGTAAAGTTTTTGAATTGAAAATATGAATTTGCCATTAGCTTGAATCATTTGAGAAGACAAAAATAGTACGAATTCAGCTAAAATCAGTAACTTTGGCACATAAATTGTGTAGAGATACATTATATATAGAATTATACACCAGATAAGAAAAATAATAATATGATTAAATTTTCCGAAGATTCGTTTGATGATATGGATGACAATATAGGAATTGTATTACCAATCTTGACAGATTGTGATGTCGATGAGGATTTTAGTCATGGGATGGATAAGCTTGGAGACGAGATACCTATTTTGCCTTTGCGCAACATGGTGCTTTTCCCAGGAGTTGCTATGCCTGTGGTGATAGGGCGTTCAAAATCGATGAATTTAATTAAATTCGCACAAAAGAAAAAGAGTCTGATTGGCGTTGTATGTCAGCGTGAAGCTACAGTCGAAGAGCCAGGTTTGTCTGATCTATACGAAGTAGGTGTAATTGCCGATATTATACGCGTACTTGATATGCCCGATGGTACTACCACGGTTATTTTACAAGGAAAGAAACGTTTTACACTCAATAGCATTACCCAAGACGAACCATTCCTTAAGGGTGCTGTAACCGTTATAGAGGATAAGCAAAATAAAAAGAAAGATTCAGAATTTAAGGCATTAATATCTTCAGTTAAAGATATGACACTTAAATTAATGAGTGGAGGTTCGCAGCCTCCGAGAGAATTAATATTCTCGATAAAGAATAACCATAACCCACTCTATGTAGTAAACTTTTCGTGCAGTAATCTATCAGTCTCTCCTGTAGAAAAACAGGAACTGATGATGATCTCTGACATTAAAGACCGTGCCTTCCGCCTACTATTTATCTTGAACAGAGAGTATCAGTTATTAGAACTGAAAGCATCTATTCAGATGAAAACACGCGAAGAGCTAGATCAGCAACAAAAGGAGTATTTCCTTCAGCAACAGATCAAAACCATTCAAGCAGAACTTGGTGGAAGCATCAACGAGATGGATTTGAAGGAGTTGAAAGAGAAAGCATCGAAAAAGAAATGGAATAAAAGCGTTGCCGAAGTATTTGAAAAAGAACTTCGTAAGCTTGAACGTCTGCACCCACAAAGTCCGGATTATTCGATCCAAACACAATACGTACAGAATATAATCAACCTCCCTTGGGGCGAATATACGAAAGATAACTTTAGCCTAAAGCATGCTCAAAAGGTATTAGATAAAGATCACTTTGGCCTCGAAAAAGTAAAAGAGCGTATTATCGAACATTTAGCCGTATTGAAGCTAAAAGGAGATATGAAATCGCCAATTATCTGTCTTTACGGTGCTCCTGGAGTAGGTAAAACATCACTTGGTAAATCAGTTGCTTCGGCATTGAATCGTAAGTATGTGCGTATTGCACTGGGTGGTTTGCACGACGAATCTGAGATTCGTGGACACCGTCGTACCTACATTGGTGCTATGCCAGGGCGTATTGTTCAAAACCTATTGAAAGTAGGCTCGTCGAATCCTGTGTTTATCTTGGATGAGATTGATAAGGTATCGAGCGACTTTAAAGGCGATCCTGCATCAGCTCTTTTAGAAGTGTTAGACCCAGAGCAAAACAATACATTCCACGATAACTATTTAGATATTGATTACGATTTATCTAAGGTGATGTTTATTGCTACGGCAAACAACCTAAACACCATCTCACAGCCGTTATTAGACCGTATGGAGCTAATCGACGTAAGTGGATATATCATGGAAGAGAAAGTAGAGATTGCAGCCCGACATTTAGTTCCAAAGCAAATCGAAGCACATGGTATACCTCAGAAGATTAAATTCAATAAAAAAGCACTCGAGGTAATTGTAGAATCCTACACACGCGAATCGGGTGTGCGCGAATTGGATAAGAAGATAGCGAAAGTAATGCGTAAATTAGCTTACAGCGTGGCATTGGAAAACCCAATACCTTCTACTATTCAGGCAGCAGATATCGAAACCTATTTAGGCGCAGTAGAATATACACGAGATAAATACCAAGGCAACGAATATGCAGGTGTTGTAACAGGGCTGGCATGGACTTCGGTAGGTGGTGAGATTCTTTTTGTAGAATCAAGCCTAAGCAAAGGAAAAGCAGGCAAATTAACTTTGACAGGTAATTTGGGCGATGTAATGAAAGAGTCTGCCATCTTGGCACTCGAATACATCAAGTCGCATGCAGGACTGTTTAATATCGACGAAGCATTATTTGATAGCTGGAATGTACACGTACACGTGCCAGAAGGAGCAATTCCAAAAGATGGACCTTCTGCTGGTGTAACCATGGTAACATCGCTTGTTTCTGCCTTCACACAACGTAAAGTTAAAAGTGGATTGGCTATGACTGGAGAGATTACGCTGCGTGGTAAAGTACTTCCTGTTGGTGGTATCCGCGAAAAGATTCTTGCAGCTAAAAGAGCAGGTATCAAAGAGCTTATCCTATGTAAAGAGAATAAGAAAAACATTGACGAGATTAAAGACGCATATCTTAAGGGATTAACGTTTCACTACGTCGAAGATATCCAGCAGGTTATTCAGTTGGCACTGTTAGACGAGAAAGTAGAGAATCCACTCTTTTAAGTAACGAGTTATATAAATAAAAAGAGCGATAAATCTTAGATTTATCGCTCTTTTTATCTTTTTGTTATTGATATTACTCAGCAGTAGCTTCTGCTTCAGTCTCAGCTGCTTCTTCCTCTACAGGAGCAAAATCAGTTTTACCAGCACCTACTAAGATGTTATACCAAGAGATTAATTTCTTAATATCTGTAGGATAAACTCTTTCGCGGTCGAAGTCTGGCAATACAGTTTCTAGATAAGCACGAAGCTCATCACCACTACAGCTGCTGATGTTTAGCGCAACTTTTTCGCCATTCTCTTTCTCTTTCATTGCAGTAAACACTTCGTAAAGAGGCACCTCTGTTTCTTCAGTATACATAGCAATATCTCCAAGAGAAATAACTTTATCTTTAGCGTGTGCAGGTACTCTTTTATTGTCAACCAATGATTCTACAATCAACATATTCTTAGCTTGTGAAACCAATTGGAACAAACCAGGTTTCCCAGAAATAGACAAAATAGTCTTCAACATAATCTTTTTTTTCTTTTTAATGTTAAACTTTAGCATCACAAAAGTAGTGTAGTATACCGAATAAACAACACTTCACTATCAAAAAAAGTGAAAATGAAACCCTTTATCTGTTAATATGCTGCCTACGTGGCTCAAAATGGTTAACTTTACTGCCACAAATCAATATATAAACTAGAACACACTCCAATGAAGAAGAGATGGCTATTACTTGCAGTTCTCCCGCTGTTTACGACTACAATCGCGGCTCAAAAGCCTGTAGAAAAAGGGTTGCAATCTATTAATCAGGCTACTGCAGAAGCTCAAATTGAATTCTTAGCCTCAGATTTGCTCGAAGGACGCGAAGCAGGAACGCGTGGTTGTGAAATCGCTGCAGCTTATATTGCATCCTCTCTCAAGCAGATGGGTATTGCTCCACTGTTAGCAGAATACGAACAGCCTTTTGCCGCTTATGCCGAAGAGCGTCAGCGTAAAACGCGCTACCAAGTGCATCCAGACTCCGTTGCAAAGATCGAAAAGAACACGCATCGCAAATTAAACCTAAACAATATATTGGGTATGATTAAAGGTGTAGATACAACAGAATATGTAATTGTAGGTGCACACTACGACCATTTAGGTGTAGACCCTACACTCGTTGGTGATAAAATTTATAACGGAGCTGATGATAACGCAACAGGTGTATCTGCCGTATTGCAAATTGCACAAGCCTTTATGGCTTCGGGTAAGCAGCCAGCACGTAACGTGATTTTTGCTTTTTGGGATGGCGAGGAGAAGGGTTTGCTCGGTTCTGCCTATTATGTGCAAACAGCTCCTTACATCAAACAAGTGAAAGGATATCTTAACTTCGACATGATTGGTCGTAACTCGAATGCAAAAGTACCTGCACAGGTCGATTATTTCTATACAGAGGCTTATCCTTGCTTTGGCGATTGGATTAAGAAAGATATTAAAAAGTATGATCTAAACCTTGTGCCTGTATATCACCCATGGGATAAACCTATCGGAGGAAGTGATAATGCCTCGTTTGCACGTCACGATATTCCAATTATTTGGTATCATACCAACGGACATCCTGATTATCATCAACCAAGCGATCATGCAGAAAAACTAAATTGGGAGAAAGTCGTAGACATTACTAAAGCCTCATACCTTAATATGTGGAGCTTTGCAAATGATTTTCAAATCGATTAAGTTGCAAGTATAACAGTTATTTAGTATGCAGATACATGTCGCTTACTATTAAAGAGATAAAAAGAGAAGAGCGTATATCTATAACAAGATGTGCGCTCTTCTTTTTGTATGTATTACTCCACCAAATCCACCACCGAAGCCTCAATCACAGAGAGTAGATCTGTGGGATTGAGTGCAATTTGCAGTCCGCGCTGTCCAGCACTGATGTAGATGGTGTCGAAGTTGGTGCAGGTGTTGTGGATAAAGGTTGGGAAGTTCTTTTTCATGCCAATAGGAGAGCAGGCACCACGGATGTAGCCCGTGGTGGTTAGTAGATCTTTCATCGGAATCATTTCGCATTTTTTATTACCAGATACCTTTGCCGCAGCTTTGAGGTCTAGAGAGTCGGCACCAGGGATGATGCAGACAAAGAAACCTGTTTTGTCGCCTTTCAATACCAATGTTTTAAATACTTGGCGCACATCTTCGCCCAGTTGTTCTGCTACATGCGTGGCGCTGAGGTCGCTTTCGTCTACAATATAAGTAACCAGACCGTATGCGATCTGGGCTTTATCTAATAGGCGAGCTACATTTGTTTTTGCTATCTTACTCATAATATTTATTCTACGTTTTTGAGCGTTAATTGGATGCGTTTGCGTTCGGTATCAATAGAGAGTACTTTAACGCGGATATGTTGATGCAGTGATACCACTTCGTTTGCATCGCTTACAAATCGGTTTGCCATTTCGGAGAGGTGAATCAATCCATTCTCTTTGATGCCAAGGTCTACAAAGCAACCAAAGTTGGTGATATTATTTACAATTCCAGGTAGTACGGTGCCCTCCTTAAGATCAGCGATGGTGCGTACGGTTTGGTCAAAAGAGAACATTTCGATTGCTTTTCGTGGATCTCTGCCAGGCTTATCTAACTCTTCGATGATATCGTTTAGGGTAGGAAGTCCTACTTTCGCAGTGATGTATTTGGTTAGATCAAGCTGCTTTTTGAGTGCTTTATTGGCAATTAGCTCTTGTACGGAACATTGCAAATCTTTTGCCATCTGCTCTACGGTAGCATAACTCTCGGGGTGTACTGCCGAATTGTCTAGCGGATTGGCTTCGTCGGGGATGCGTAAAAAGCCAGCACACTGTTCAAAAGCCTTTTGTCCCATGCGAGGTACGTTTAATAGAGACTTTCGGTTCTTAAAAGGTCCGTTAGCTGTTCGGTAGTCTACAATGTTTTGCGCTAGGGTAGGGCCTAATCCCGAAATATAGGTAAGTAGATGTTTGCTTGCAGTGTTAACATTCACGCCCACAAGATTTACACAACTCTCTACGGTTATATCTAGCGAACGTTTCAGCGCCACTTGATCTACATCATGTTGATACTGCCCAACGCCGATGCTTTTAGGATCTATCTTTACCAGTTCGGCAAGTGGATCCATCAAACGTCTACCAATACTTACAGCACCACGTACCGTAACATCATATTCGGGAAACTCTTCGCGTGCAATTTTAGAGGCGGAGTAGATCGAAGCACCATTCTCACTCACTACATATATTTGAACTTCTCTGTTGAGGCGGATACTTGTGAAGAACTGTTCCGTTTCGCGGCTCGCTGTACCATTACCAATCGCCACTGCTTCGATGTTGTAACTCTCGATCAGTTGTGCCACTTTAGCGTATGCCTTTTTCCATTCGTTTTGAGGCTGATGTGGGTAGATGGCTTCGTAGTGGAGTAGGGCGCCTTGTGCATCGAGGCAGGTTAATTTGCAACCAGAGCGGAAACCAGGATCTACTGCAAGTACGCGCTTTTGTCCCAATGGAGCCGCTAATAGCAGCTGGCGTAGGTTGGATACAAATACACGAATTGCCTCTTCGTCCGCTTTTGCTTTTGATTGAGCGGCAAATTCTGTTTCAATGGCAGGCTTTAACAGACGTTTATATGAATCGTTCAATGCATCTTGTACACAATTAGAGGCTTCGCTGTCTCCTTTTACATAGCGTCGAGCCAAGCGATCTAAACAACTTTCGCTGTCTGGTGTAATGTTGATGCGTAAGATACCTTCGGATTCGGCTCTTCTCAGTGCCAATAAGCGGTGCGAGGTACAGCGCTTTAGTGATGAGCTGTATTCGAAAAGGTCGCGATACTTTTCGCCCTCAACCTCTTTGCCTTTAATTAGTTTGGCAGCGATGGTAGCCGTAGCAGCAAAGGCGCTACGCACTTGGTTTCGGCTAGTTTCGTCTTCGTTAATCCATTCTGATAGAATATCTTTTGCACCCTGCAAGGCATCATTTGTAGTAGCTACCTGATCGTTCAGAAAAGATTGAGCACGTTTCGATACATTGTTTTCGTGTTGGCTCATTAATATCTTTGCCAGCGGTTCTAACCCTTTTTTACGTGCAATCTCGGCACGGGTTTGTCGTTTGGGTTTATAGGGAAGGTATATATCTTCTATTTCGGTGCTGTCCCACGATGCTTCGATGCGGTTGCGCAATGTGTCGGTAAGTTGTCCTCCTTGCTCGATTGTAGCCAAGATGGTCTCTTTGCGTTTGCTCAACTCTTGGAGCTTTTCTGAAAGCGTTTGTATATCGCCTAATTGAACTTCGTCTAATCCTCCAGTAGCCTCTTTGCGGTAGCGGCTAATAAATGGGATTGTAGCTCCCTCATTTAATAGAGAGAGCGTGCTTGTAATTTGCTTCAACGGAATGTTGAGCTGTTTGGTGATTAAAGAAAGAATAACCTCTTTCATAAATTTATGATCTATTTTTATTTACTATTATCTACTGTATTGAATCATCAAAAGTACAAAAAAAAATCACTACATGTAGTGATTGCACACGCGATATCTATTTAGTTACTTTGCATTAATATTTAATAAAACACGAACACGTACCATGTTTAAACGAATTTGCGCTTTTTTGCTCATCCCTTTTGCTATGCAAGCCACAGAAAAAGACTCATTACAATATAGTGTATCACTAGAAGAGGTGGTTGTGCGTTCGTTTAAACAGAATAAAACACTCAAAAATACGCCAATAGCGGCATCTGAGATATCTTTTAAAGAATTGAATAAAATGAATGTAACCAACTTGAAAAGCTTGAGTGCATTTATCCCCAATCTATTTATTCCCGATTATGGTTCAAAACTTACTTCACCTATATATATAAGGGGTATCGGTTCAAAGATTAACAGCCCATCTGTAGGACTTTATGTAGATGGAATGCCTTTCTTCGAGAAATCTGCATTCGATTTTGATTTCAACGAGATCGATCAAGTTGAGGTGTTACGCGGTCCGCAAGGCACACTCTACGGACGTAATACGATGGGAGGGATTATTAATGTGTACACGAAATCGCCATTTAAGTACGAAGGTACACAACTAAGTGTTTCTGCCGGAAACTATGCGCAAGTAAAAGCATCGGCATCACACTATGCTAATTTCAATAATACGTTTGGCATCTCGCTGTCGGGTAACTACGAGCATAGCGATGGTTACTTCACCAATCAATTTACAGGCAGCGAAGCCGATCCTCAAAATGCAGCATCGGGGCGTATTCGTTTGAGTTGGAAATACAGTCCGCTCACAACCATTCACCTCACATCGCAGTATGAGTATTCGGACCAAGGCGGATACCCTTATGGTGTGATTGATAAAGAGTCTGCCGTGCTTCAGCCAGTAAATTACAACGATTATAGTTTCTACAAACGAAACATGTCTACCAATGGACTCTCTGTATCACACCAAACAGAAAAGATTCACATCAACTCACAAACTACCTTTCAATACTTAACTGACCATCAAGGGATAGATCAAGATTTCTCCCCTTCGGACATCTATTTTGTTAATCAAGACCAAACACAAAAGATGTTTTCCGAAGAGTTTAACATCAAATCTGCTGCTCCACAAAAGTATGCTTGGCTGTTTGGAGCATTTGGTTTCTACCAAGGGTTAGATAACGAGGTGCGCATGAACGATAAGAAGAAAAAAATGCATTCACTCAAGCAATACGATATGCCCTCTTTTGGAGGAGCAATCTATCACCAATCAACCGTAAACGATCTGTTTGTAGAGAACTTAACGCTTACAGCAGGTATACGCTACGACATTGAACGTGCAGAATCTGATTATCACGCATACGCAAATAAATACGACGATCCGAAGAAACTTGTATCCGATTTTAAGAGCAAAGAGACCTTTGCACAATGGACACCTAAAGTATCTTTACAGTACAACTTTACCGACCTCAATATGCTTTATGGTACAGTATCCAAAGGATATAAAGCAGGAGGATTCAACACCTCTTTTGATACAGACGCAGAGCGCTCTTTTGACCCTGAGTACAGTTGGAACTACGAAATAGGAACGAAGCTATCTACAGATAATAACGTATTAAGTGGTTCGTTCACCCTCTTTTATATAGACTGGCGCAACCAACAGATCTACCAACCACTCGCAAGTGGGCAAGGGGCAATGCTTCGCAATGCAGGTAAATCGGCAAGTAAAGGTGTAGAACTAAGTTTGGTACTGAATCCGATCGAAAGATTAAGTTTTCAACTAAATTATGGCTATACACATGCAACCTTTAAGGAGTACAAACGAAGCAGTACGCTAGATTACACCAATAATTACCTACCAATGGTACCATCGAACACCCTTTCGCTGAGTGGAGATTATAGCATCTATCTCCGCAAATCGTGGATCGAAAGTATCCAATTAAGTTCGCAATACATCGCTAACGGTAAAATCTATTGGAACGAAGATAACAAATACGACCAGCCATTTTATGGCACCCTCAATGCAAACGTAGCCTTAAATCATAAAAATGTAACGCTTAACTTTTGGATAAAGAATGCAACAAACACCTCATATATAGCATACCAATTCAACGCCTTGGGTAATTCATTTGCTCAAAAAGGACGTCCGTTAACTTGTGGTGCTAAGGTATCAATCCAATTTTAAAAGATATATATTAATCGCTCGAAATGCAAAATAGTAAAAAGTTACTTACCTTTTTCTGTCTCTACATTGCACAAACAATTCCGATGAGTTTCTTCTCTACGGTAATCCCTGTAATGATGCGACAAGAAAACTTCTCACTCTCAACCATCGGACTCTTACAGCTGATTAAGCTACCTTGGATATTAAAATTCCTCTGGTCGCCGTTGGTTGATCGGAGTAGTACGACATTGAATGGATATAAGAAGTGGATATTCTCTTCCGAATTAATTTATGCATCGTTGATATTTGCCGTCTCATTCTTTGACTTTAGGCTTAACTTTCATCTGATATTCGGACTTATCATTCTGTCGTTTATAGCCTCGGCTACACAAGATATTGCTACAGATGCCTTGGCTGCACTCTCGTTTAGTAGTAAAGATAAAAGTATGGTTAACAGCATGCAATCAATGGGGAGCTTTGCAGGTACGGTGATTGGTGGCGGTTTGCTCCTGTTACTTTTCAATCTCATTGGCTGGAATACGCTACTTCCGCTTTTAGCCCTATTTGTATGTATTGCACTGTTACCGCTACTCTTTTTTAAAGGCAAAGGGGTGAATAAAGAGCAGATGCTGTATCGAGCAGATGCAAAAGCATCGCTTACTTTTTTTACGCAGAAAACAATTTGGAAGCAAATCGGGTTCTTATTCTTATACTACACCGGTTTAATCGGAACACTTGCGATGCTTAAACCGTGGTTAGTCGATCTAGGATATACCATACAAGAGATCGGAACAATGAGTGGCGTGATGGGTACATTGATTGGCTTTGGCTGCTCATTTAGTGGCGGACTTATTGTGAAGCGCTTCGGCATATACCGCTCGCGCATCGCTTTTGCTACACTGATTTTGTGCACGGCGCTCTATTTCTATCTTATATCACTATTGGCAGTGCCATCTACGGCGATGCTTTATGGAGGTATCTTTATGCTGTGGGGCTCTTATGGGCTTTCTACAATCATCGTATATACAACGGCGATGAATTGTGTGCGTAAAGGGTGTGAGGGTACAGATTTTACAATCCAAACCGTTATTACCCACTTTAGTAGTATGTTAGTAGCCATTGCAAGTGGTAGAATTGCAGATAAATTAGGATACAATGGATTATTTCTGTTCGAAATATTTGTTGCATTACTTTCACTTATATATATAATTTGTATCTTTGGAAATGAAAAATCTCGTAAGTAAAGAGGAGCTACTCGATAAATATAATATCCCAGTACCTCGATATACAAGCTATCCTCCTGCTAATCATTTTACGGAGGAGGTAAATAATAGCACCTATTTAGAGGTGATAAAGGCATCGAATCATGAGTCTCCTCGTGATTTGTCGTTTTATATCCATATACCATTTTGTAAGCATCTCTGTTTTTACTGTGGCTGTAACTCGTTTCCGATGTGCAACCCAGCACGCATTGCCGATTACATTGCAGCTGTAAAAAAAGAGATCGAAACAGTAACCGAGCATCTTGATAAAGATCGAAAGATTGCTCAAATACATTATGGAGGAGGTAGCCCCACTGCCATCCCTGTACACTACCTTCGGGAGTTGAACGAGCTGCTGTTAAGTAAATTCGAAACCATCGAATCGCCCGAGATAGCGGTCGAATGTCATCCGGGATACTTAGACGCAAGCTATTGGGAGTCGCTTACTGAGGCAGGCTTTAACCGTATCAGTATTGGTGTGCAAGATTTTAATACAGCAGTACTAAAGGGAGTAAACCGCCGTCCATCTCTATTGCCGATGGAGCAGATATTTAAGCACCTACGCCAAGCAGGTGTACGCATCAACTTGGATTTTATTTACGGATTGCCGCTTCAAACGGTAGAGTCGTTTCAAGAAACAATTCAGCAAGCCATTGCATTGAATCCAGATCGTATTGTTACCTTCTCTTATGCGCATGTGCCGTGGGTAAATAAGCTACAACTAAAGTTAGAAGAGGTTGGATTACCTACCGATGCTGTTAAGAATCAGATACAACAAACAATACACCAACAACTCCTCGATGCAGGCTACGAAGCTATTGGAATGGATCACTTTGTGCGTAAAGAGGATCCTTTATACAAAGCACTAAGCAATCAAACACTACACCGTAACTTTCAGGGCTACTGCACTAGAGAGACTACAGGGCAGGTATATGCCTTTGGTGTAACAGCTATTAGTCAGCTAACCGCTGCCTATACACAAAATGTAAAAGATATACCATCATACATAGAGCAGATCAACAAAGAGGGTTTGGCAACCACCAAAGGGTATGTATTGAATAAGGAAGAACAGATAACACGCGAGGTAATCACCTCGTTGATGTGCAACTGTAGCCTTAATTGGAATAGCTTATCCGAACACCTCAAACTATCGGTAGCCGAAATTAAACAAGCTACAGCATACAACGAAGCTACGCTACAATCTTTTGCAGCTGATGGGCTTATTGAATGGGACGAACAGCAGATCATAATCAAAGCCGATGCATTGCATTGGGTGCGAAACGTAGCAGCATCGCTCGATAAACTGATGCTCAACAATAGTAAATCATACTCAAAACCGATCTAAGAATAAAATGGAACACATTGAAACCGATGTTTTAGTTATCGGAGCAGGACTGACAGGATTAACCACTGCCTTTCAACTCCGTAAATTGGGGATTAAAACCGTAGTGATAGAACGTAATGCCGAGGTAGGAGGGCAGATCAAAAGTCATAGAGCAGCAGGCTTTATAGCAGAGTCGGGTCCTAATACAGGTGTCGTATCCTATCCTGAAGTTGCAGAGTTATTTGCAGCCTTAGCACCAAACTGTACATTAGAGACAGCACGCGATGAATCTAAAGATAGACTTATATGGAAAGGAACTAAGTTTCATTCTATCCCCTCTAGCCTTCTTGGTGCAATTAAAACACCGCTCTTTACGTGGCCAGATAAAATACGCGTGTTAGCAGAACCCTTTCGCCGTAAGGTATCAGACCCTACAGAATCGGTTGCATCAATGACACGCCGCAGACTCGGAAAGTCATTTCTTAACTATGCCGTAGATCCATTCTTAGCAGGTGTTTATGCCGGTAATCCCGAAACATTGATTACCAGTTATGCTCTACCTAAACTTTATAGATTAGAACAAGAGCATGGTAGTTTCGTGCGTGGAGCAATCGCCAAAGCACGCGAAACACGTACCGAAAGAGATAAACTAGCAACTAAAAAAGTATTCTCCGCACAAGGTGGGTTAGATACCCTAACCGCAGCCCTAGCCACGCACATTGGCGAAGAGCATATCGTATTGAATGCTAGCCAACTTCGTGTAATGCCTCACGGTAAAAAGTGGGTAGCCACCTATACCGATGCAGCACAAAACGAACAGACCATCTATTGCCATACGGTAGTAAGCACGGTAGGCGGATACAGTATAGCAGATCTTTTCCCTTTTATTAGTGCTGTTGATGTAACGCCAATCAGTAACTTAGAATACGCATCGGTTGTGCAAGTAAGTGTCGGATTCGATAGTGTCGGCTCTGCAAAGTTCAATGCTTTTGGTGGATTAGTACCGGGGATTGAGAACAGACCTGTACTCGGTATCCTGTACCCTTCGTCTTGTTTCGAAGGACGTTGTCCAAAGGGTGGAGCACTCTTCTCCTTCTTTTTAGGTGGAAAGCGAAACCCCGAACTGCTGCAAGCAACAGACGATGAGATAAAGGAGCTTATCAATACGCAAGTGCACCAGATGTTGCACCTACCTGTAACGCTTAAGCCCTCCTTTATTCGTATATTTAGGCATTCGGCTGCTATCCCTCAGTATGAGATAAATAGCAAGGAGCGATTGGCAGCAATTAAAAATATAGAATCTGATTATAATAACCTTCACTTAGCAGGAAATATCCGCGACGGCATCGGTATGGCAGATCGTATTAAACAAGGCGTAACAATTGCACGCAAAATACAGGATAATATAAAACATTCAAACAGATCATAACTATGGAACTTACTTCATTTGCAGGATTAGGCATTGGACTTGCTACATTTCTTATCATTGGGCTTTTTCACCCTGTTGTGGTAAAGGCAGAGTATTACTGGGGTACAAAAAGCTGGTGGATATTCCTTATCCTTGGTGTATTGGGATTGATTGCATCCGTAATGGTAGAAAGCATCTTCTTCTCAGCTATCTTAGGCGTATTCTCTTTTTCATCTTTTTGGACCATCAAAGAGGTCTTTGAGCAAGAAGAGCGTGTTAAGAAAGGGTGGTTTCCGAGCAATCCGAATAAGAAAAAGTAATTACAACATAGCGTTGAACAAATAAAAAACAACCGCTCACTATGCAACAAAGAGTTTAGTGAGCGGTTGTTTTTGTTTTATAAGTTAACCATGTCGATAAGCATCTACCATATCTAAGAGTATTATACCATACTTTTCTATTATCACTTTACCGATACCGGGAATGGCTAAAAGCTCTTTACTGCCAGTGGGGAGCGTGTTTGATATACCAATCAGCGCCTTTTGCTGTAAGATGGTATATACAGGGATACCCATCGCTTCGGCACGCTCTTTGCGCCACGATTTAAGTGTTTCGTACAGTATTGGGTGTGCAATATCTTCGGATATAGCTACTTTCTCTACACGTTCTGATTTTGATTTCTCCGCTTTCACTTTTACGGGTTGTAGTACTGCTTGTGCTTTACCTATCAGGTATTGCTTAACGGTAAACGAATCTTTTGAAGCCTTTAGGGTGAGTGTTTTGATTAACACCTGTTGTACAAACAGATCCATCGCTTTCTCTAACCCCTTACGCACCTCTTTATTATCTATCTCGGGTAGGTTTAGTTTAACCAGAGGTATTATATGCGCCTCCATCTTTTCTGAGAAGTAGGCAACCCCTTTGTTGATGCGCTCGTTCATATAGCTGTCTTGCTCGCAGTTGCTCGCCGTTTGTGCCATTTGCGTGAGTTGCATCTGAAAGCGTTCGCCAACCACTTGTAGCTCTTGTTTTACCAGCTGCATTGCTGTGTTGTATTGTCCCGAACGCTCAGGGTAGAGCTTGTGTAGCCCCTCAGTAAACAGACGTGATACATAAGAGAGGCGATAATATAGAGGCGAAAAATCAAACAACTCACAAAGTTGCTGTATATAATAGTGCTTGCGCTCTTGTTCGAGTTGAGAAGAGCTCGGTTGGTTCTCTTCGACATATTGACTAAAACGCTGCACCATATCATCTTTAATAACTGATTGCGACGAGATAGGCGAACTAAGCACCAACCCCTCGAGCGTTTTGCAACGACTCAACGCTACATATACCTGTCCGTGCGAAAAGGCTGCCGAAGCATCCACGATAGAACGCTCAAAGGTAAGCCCCTGACTTTTGTGTATCGTAATTGCCCAAGCTGTTTTGAGTGGATACTGTGTGTATGTACCCTCAATGCTCTCTGTAATCTCTTTTGTAGCCTCGTTGATGGTGTACTTTACGTTGCTCCACTCTTCGGTTTCTACCGTGATAGGGCGTGCATCGCCTTTACATTGAACAGAGATATTGCGCGCATTAACATCTACCACTACACCAATCTTACCATTGTAGTAGCGTTTATGTACCGACGAATCGTTTTTTACAAACATCACCTGTGCGCCCTCTTTGAGCGTAAGCTGCTCGTCGGTCGGGTAGGAGTAGATTGGGAAGTCTCCATTTATAGCCGCCTTAAAAGTATAAGGATGTGTTTGTAGCTTTTTGAGCTTGCGTTCGTTTATTTGATGTGCTAAATAATTGTGCGTTGTTAGCGTGATATATCCTTCAGAATCGTTTGGTTCGAATTGCGGAATATAGCGCTGGTTGAGGCGGTTCAGTGTAGCCTCGTCCATATTATTGTCGCGGATACGATTTAATATATCTAAAAAGGTAGAGTCGGATTGGCGATACACTTTGTTTAGTTCGATGCTTAGGTAATGGCTCTCGCGCAGCGCTTTGCTATCAAAAAAGAAGGCAGTAGCGTAGTGATCTTGCAGTAGTTCCCACTCCTCGTCTTTTACAACGGGGGCAAGCTGCTGCAAATCGCCTATTAGTAGTAGTTGTACACCACCGAAAGGTTTGTTTCGGTCGCGGTATCGGCGTAATACATCGCTTACGGCATCCAATAGATCGGCACGTACCATACTTATTTCGTCTATTACTAACAGGTCTAAGCTACGGATAATATTAATTTTCTCTTTGCTAAAGCGGTTGAATTGGCTCTTTTGCTGATTGCTTTGCGTTGCATCTCCCGATATATAGGGACCAAACGCCAATTGAAAGAAGGAGTGCATCGTTACGCCACCAGCATTGATCGCTGCTACACCGGTAGGAGCAACCACAATCATACGCTTTGGAGATATCTCTTTTAGTTTGCGTAAAAATGTTGTTTTACCCGTTCCTGCTTTTCCGGTTAAAAATATATTTGTTCCTGTATA
>CAMQTD010000043.1 GCA_947036995.1 uncultured Parabacteroides sp. | reverse complement strand
TTCGCTGCATTTTCGTCGTCAATATAAATATCAGCATCACGCGAGATCATAATGCTGTAACAGCTATCAATAGCGTATCCTGGAAATATTTCGGAGAGGTTTACCTTGATAATATCATCAATAAACATCAAATAGTGTGTTTCGTGATGCGATGGAAGGGTTATAAAACGTGGCACTTTAGCGTGCGGAATCTTCATCATAGCATACTGATAAGGCGCATCTGCTGCTGCCGTTTCCTTGTGATGCACACGCTTGCGCATGCGAATAACTAAATAGAGGCGATTGTCTCGAATAAATGTTTTAATATTGCCTTTAGATATCATAACAGGCTGTAGAAAGGGGAATACCTCTTCGTTAAAATAGTTGCGCACAAATTCTTGGTGAAAGGGGTAGATATCCGTACTTTGGTACAGTTTAATATGATTGGCTGCAAGGTCTTTCATCACACTTGAGAAGATGCGGTAATACTCAGCCTGTTGCCATTTTACTTCGGTGCTGATGGCATCCAGAGATTCTGTTGCTTCGGTAATACTCTCTTCGGTGAATTTCTTTTTCATAATCACACTCCGATGATCGGCCACACGTATCTTATAGAACTCTTCTAAATTAGAGGAGTAAATAGACAAGAACTTTACCCGTTCGAAAAGTGAAAGGTTTTGATCTTCTGCTTCAAGCAACACACGGTAATTAAACGATAGCCAACTCACATCTCGTTTAAAGTATTTGTATGAATTATCCATAACAGCACAATTGGTTTTCGGTAAATATAAGTACTTTTGTTCTATTAACGCAAAAGAAATAGCAGAGAAATGAAAAAAATTGGATTACTATCAGATACGCATGGTTATTGGGACGAACGGTATGCTACCTATTTTGCAGATTGCGACGAGATATGGCATGCTGGAGATATCGGATCGGTTGAGCTAGCGGATCAATTTGCCAGTTTAAAAACGTTTCGGGCTGTACATGGCAACATCGACTCACACGAGACTCGCACCATACACCCTAAGTTTCTACGCTTTATGGCAGAAGATGTAGAGGTGATGATTACGCACATTGGTGGTTATCCAGGTAAATATGATCCCGACACACGCCAAGAACTAATAAAACATGCACCAAAACTACTTATTGCCGGACACTCACATATTCTTAAAGTGATGTTCGACAAGCAGTTTCAGTGCCTATATATCAATCCTGGTGCTGCAGGTAAAAGTGGATTCCATCAAGTGCGCACATTGATTCGCTTTACAATAGATCAAGATCAAATAAAAGATCTCGAAGTTATTGAGCTAACCTAATCATTAAATTAGGTTAGCTACTAAGCTACTTGTAGTCTTGCAGTACGGTATGCTTTAGATAATCGTACTCCTGTTCAAAATATTCACTAAAAACACCTTTCCCGAGATTCTCTTCGATTTGCTTTAGTGTCCACAACTTCCCATTAAGGTGTTCGGCTCGCGAGAATTGTTCTATTGAGAGCCGTATTGCAAAAATCGAAACAAAATGTTTGACCTTAACATTTTCAAAATCGTAATTTAATAGAAATTCAAGAACAGCCCCTTGTGTGTACCCTGCTGTATCTAGAGACTCTTTCGCAGCCTCCTCTATTGTTTGATGAAAATGAATGTGCCGATGAAAAGGTAAATCAAATTTATTGGGCGAAACCTCAGCAGTTGAAGATTGTTTTTTCAAATAAAGCATATTATCACAGACTACCACCACACGTACAATGGGGTGATATAACTTCTTACCCAGTTCGCGACTAATAGTTTTTGCAATGTGTCCTGTTACTTTTTTATTTTCATCCAAAATAGGCAACCACACCTCTTTCTCTAATATTCTATGGATTAAAAACAGACGAAAACTCTCGTAAGCTCCTGTCATAAATACTAAGAACAGCATCACTTTCTCGCTCCAAAATTCTGAATTGACTGGATATCCTTGACTAAATAAAACAATCTTATACACAACGTAGAATACAAAATGCAACGTAAGTAGATTTTGCAGAATAAGTAATATGAAAAAGAATTCGTCTAAAGCATTCTTCAAATCCTTAGCTTTAAACGAAGCGATATGTATACTTGAAAATCGTTTGTATATATATGATTTAAAGAATCCTATAATTATCAATATTGCAACCAATATAGCTTCTACAATTATGGATGCATAAGCGTAAAGAAGTGCTTGAATTTGCAATGTGAGAAATAAAGAATAAACTATAAGTACGGCAGTTGCAACCAATAGCCCAAATTGATAAACACCACGTCTAAATGATCTCAAATAAACAAAAATATTGAATACAGAGACAAACGAACTTAATAAAAATGATGTAAAATACGAATAATGACCTACCACCAGTAAAAAAATAAAAACAGGTAATAGTCCTAATATTTGATTTTCAAAGATATACTTAATACGGGTTACATTCATTTTGTCTTAATTTTCATATAGTAAACAAAATCAAAGAATAAAGGTTTATATTATACATGCTTTTCAGCATGGTAGGATGATCGAACCAAAGGAGCACTTTCGACAATGCGAACTCCCAGATCCAAGGCTTCTAAACGATATGTTTCAAATAATTCTGGTGTAACATATTCTGTCACTTCAATATGACTACGCGAAGGGCGAAGGTATTGCCCAATGGTTAATACCGATACGTTCGATTCTAAAACATCTTTGATTAATGTTAGCACCTCTTCTTTTGTTTCGCCAAGACCAACCATAATACCTGTTTTGGCTGTTATACCTCGCGCAGCAATTTGACGAAGCACGCTTAAACTCGTTTCGTAGTGAGCGGCACTGCGAACCAATGGCGAAATGCGACGTACGGTTTCCATATTGTGAGAGATAATATCGGGCTGTGCTTGAATAACCAAATCGACCAAATCGGCGCGTCCTTGAAAATCAGGAATCAATACTTCGATGGTGGTGGTTGGATTCAATCGTTTGATGGCTTGAATGGTTTCGACCCAGTGATTTGCGCCTAAATCGGGCAGATCGTCTCGGTCTACAGAGGTGATAACAGCATGTTTCAATCCCATCAACTGGATGGATTGAGCAATGTGTAGTGGCTCTGATTTATCCAAGGGTAATGGACGTCCTGTTTTTGTATTACAAAATTTACAGGAACGCGTACATATATCACCAGCAATCATAAATGTTGCCGTACCCCTACTCCAACACTCTCCCATGTTGGGACACTTCCCACTCGAACAAATTGTATGAAGACAATGGCTCTCTACAATTTGTTTCGTTTGTGTGAATGTTTCATTTCCTCCAAGCCGGATCTTTAACCAATCCGGCTTTTTGATGTGGGTTGCCATTATTATAAATTATCAAATAAGAAGTTAGATAACTTAGTAAATAGATGGTAACGTGTGTTACCGCCATAAATGCTGTGATTGCGATTGGTGTAAATATGCATATCGAATTGCTTATTTGCTTGTACCAATGCTTCGGCATAATCCATAGAGTTTTGAACATGTACGTTATCGTCTGCTGTTCCGTGAACAAGGAGTAACTTTCCTTCCAACTGACCTGCTAGCTGAATTGGAGAGGTCAACTTATATCCTTCAAAATTTTCGTTCGGTGTGCGCATAAAACGCTCTGTATATACGGTATCATAAAAACGCCAATCTGTAGGTGGTGCTACTGCAATACCTGCTTTGAATGTTCCGTTACCTGTACTCATCGACATTAATGTACAGTATCCACCAAAGCTCCAACCATAGATTGCGATACGTTTAGCATCAATATAAGGTAACTTACCCAATGCTTGTGCTGCTTCTACTTGGTCTTGAGATTCTAATAATCCCATACGTTGATAGGTACATTTGCGGAACTCCTCTCCACGTGCTCCGGTACCTCTACCATCTACACTTACTACAATAATTCCGTTTGCTGCAAGGTGTTGCGCCCAGTCGAAACCATAACTATCAAGTACTTGTTGCGAGTTAGGTCCGCTATATTGTACCATCAAGACTGGGTATTTCTTATTCGAATCAAAGTTTGCCGGTTTAAGGATTGAAGCGTTAAGCTCAATATCTGATGCTGTATGCAACTTGATAAACTCCTTTTTAGCTAAACTATAATCTGTCAGCTTATTTCTTAACGCATTATTATCTTCTAATACGCGTACCTGTTTGTTTTTAGCATCGTGCACAGCAATCAATAAAGGAGATTGAGCACTTGAATTTCTATTTGTATAGTAGGTAAAGTCGGCATTGAAACTAGCACTATTTGTTCCTGGAAGTGTAGATAGTTTTGTTTTCTTTCCTTTTACATCCATTTTATATACTGCACGGCTTATTGGGCTCTCTTCGGCAGCTTGATAATAGACTGCTTTCGTTGCTGGATCGGTACCTAGATAGGCTGTTACGTCCCAATTTCCTTTTGTTACTTGACGCTTCATTACACCTGTATTCGAATATTGATAGATATGTGTATAGCCGTCCTTTTCGCTCAAATAGGTAAATCCAGCTGGTGTAAATTCAATATGTTTAAGTAATTCTGAATCTACATAACAAGCATTCTCTTCGCGTAAAATCAAACGAAATACAGTGCTCTTAGGATTTGCATAATACATATTGAATACGTTCTGATGACGGTTTAGCGTCATTACAGCCAGTTGTTCAGGATTCTTTGTGAATTTAATCATCGGAATATAACAAGCATCATCACTTGGTAGTTTTAATGTCTTGATATCTTTTGTTTCCACACTATAGGCGTGTAGGGTTACGTCAGAGTTTTTTTCGCCAGCTTTAGGATATTTGTACTTGTAAAAGTCTGGATAGAGTGAGCCGTCAAATGTTTGCATTTTAAACTCTTTCACGTCAGACTCGTCGAAACGTACAAAAGCCAAATGCTCGCTATCCTCAGACCACGACATTAAATTGGTTACACTAAACTCCTCTTCGTATACCCAATCGGTTATACCATTCAATATTTTGTTCGGCACACCATCTGTAGTAACTTGTGTTTCGGTATTGAAATCGAATTTAGCAATCCAAATATTGTTATCTCGTACATAAGCACACATACGTCCATCGGGCGAAAAAGTTGGGATCATCTGTTTGCTCTTAGATTGTGTCAATGGCTTCACATAGTTGCGACGCACATCGAAATCAAAAATGTTAGCTTTCCACGAGCGGCGATAGATCTGCTCCGTATCTCTCCAAACTAAAATACGATGCCCCGTAGCGCTAATCATATACCCTTGAAATGTATCGAAATTGCACTCGCGTGCTGTTTGTGTATTAAAAAGCGTATCTACTGCATTACCTGTACGGTAAGCGTATTTGATAATCATATTTCGCTCAGCATTCATTGCTGTGTAATGTGCTCCATCGGGCAACGAACGCATTTCACCAGTAGACGATTTTTGATTAAATGCACCAGCTGTAATCTCTTTAAGTGTTACTTCCTTACTTGACGTTTGCGAAAAAAGAGTTCCAATGGTTAGCGAGAGTAGCAGCGTGATTCCAATTTTCTTCATCTTTATATTGTATATATTTATTTCAAAGAGCAAATTTAATACAAATGCAGAGATTACAAACTTAATTTGCTATTTTTGCATTGTGAAAAATATTAAACCGTATAAAGAGTTTGGCGACTTTCTAAAGGAAATCTTCCCTTACAAAGTACAAAAGGTATCTGTTAACGCTGGTTTTACCTGTCCGAATCGTGATGGATTAAAGGGATGGGGTGGCTGCACGTATTGTAACAATCAAACATTTAGTCCCGACTACTGCGACACCGAAAAGAGTGTAACACAGCAAGTCGGTGAAGGAATTCAGTTTTTTGCACGTAAATATCCTGCAATGAAATACCTTGCCTATTTTCAGGCATACACCAATACGTATGATGATATAGAACGCCTGAAAGCAAAATACCAAGAGGCATTGGCACATCCCGAAGTAGTTGGGCTGATTGTAGGTACACGTCCGGATTGCATGCCCGATGCTCTGCTCGATTATTTTGAATCGTTAGCAAAAACAACATTTGTTATGATTGAGTATGGCGTAGAAAGCACGTTAGACAAAACACTGATACGCATCAATAGAGGACATACCTATCAAGAATCAATAGATACGATAAAGCGAACAGCTGCAAAAGGTATATATACAGGAGCACATATGATTTTAGGTTTACCAGGGGAGAGCAGAGAGGAGATACTAGCGCATGCGACAACGCTATCGAAACTCCCTATCACAACACTCAAACTGCATCAACTGCAATTAATCAAAAACACGCGCATGGCAAAAGAGTTTGCCGATAACCCCGAAAACTTCAGCCTATACACGGCAGATGCATACATTGATTTAGCCATTGATTTTATCGAGAAACTTCGTCCTGATATTGTGGTAGAACGTTTTGTTTCTCAATCGCCCAAAGCATTGCTGATTGCACCTGATTGGGGACTCAAAAACTTTGAATTCACTGCAAAGGTGAACAAACGAATTAAAGAGAGAGATAGCTGGCAGGGGAAACTGTACTGAAAGAATAAAGTCTGACAACTATATAGCATAACAAAGCGCGGCTTACTCCTTGAATGGAATAAGCCGCGCTTTGTTTATGTTTAAACCAGCAGTAATATTTGATTAATCTAAATCAGAAAGCAGTTTTGCTAGAAACAGATCTAAATCTTCATCTAAGTTTTGAAGCAATGGATCGTCAACACGTGTGATATCTTCGTCGATGAAAAGGAGTTCTTCTATAACTGAGAAGTCCTCATCCGTTAGGCTTACTGCAAATGGGATTGAGATATTTTTATTTTCAAAAACACCTTTAACAGAAAGCAGCGATAATACACTCTTAAGGGTAGTCGTAATACGAATAATAAAGGTAGATTCCTCCTCATTTTTATTAATCCAGTCAAAAATCACAACCTTATCTAATAGGTTCTCTGCATCATCAAAAATCTGCACTTCGCCAGTCTCTTGATCTACTTGGATGAACAGATCACTTACTAAAATAGTAGACGCATTGTCTGATAATTTTACTACAACAGATTGGAAAACGGATTCTATAACCGATTGGACCTTTGCATTATTCGCACTCATAACTCTTTCTTTTTATATTTCACCTCTGAAACGATATGTCAAAGGTACTATTATTTCTAATTAATAAACGCTTATTCCTAGTTGATTTGCATATTTAATCTAACATCTGAACGTATTCGTTCGTTAAGAATCTCCTTATATAGGGTCATACGTGCTATTTCTTTATTCCATTTACCTTTGGGTTGTTGTAAATAAAGAGCCTCTGACTTCTCTACCCAGTCCGTAGCTTGTTTAAATTCGCTCATCATCTCGTACGAAAGAGCAATATTACTTGCTAGGCGCGCTTTAGACAATGTTGATTTTGTTCTGTTAAAGAGTTCCATCCAATGCATATTTGCTTCGGCCCATTTACTTTTTGCAGCAAAGGCTGTTGCCTCTTTCCAGCGCGATTCGATAGAGCTGTAGTAGCTACGTTCGGTAGCAACCCAATTTGGCACAAAATTTCGATAAACCTTAGACGATACATAGGCAGCCGTCTCCCGTAATGCTTCGTTTGCGGTTGGAAGAATTTGGTCTAATAGAATTCTATTTGACGATGCCTCTACCCACTCCAAGCTATCTACAATCTGAACAGTAGCTAGAGGATTGGCTCGATTCGGTATATAAGCACGTATAATGGCTGTTATATCTACGCGCTGACTACCGTAAAGGAAACCTTCGTGCGATACAACACTTCGCTTGCCGTTAAACAACATACGATCAATCGATATTATTGCACCTGCATCAACCACATTACAGATACTATCAACTTGACTTGCTGAGAGCTTTCTATCAATGTAATACAATTGATCTTGACGTATTGGAGTATTGAGGAGAAGTGTTTTTCTAAAATAACGCTGTTGATGAATAGATGCAGCTAAAGATTTACAGGCTGCCGATAATACGCTGTCTGTTGGCATCGTGTAGCTTTCTACCTTTTTATTCATCTGTTGCATACTGTGTCCAAAATCAGCGGGTTGCAGCACTGCATTGTTTACCACTACCACATTAAATGTGTTGGATGGAAATGTTACATCTGCAGGAGCATAGGTTTCGATGCTAACATTGCGCACCGAACTACAACCAATCAAAAGAGAAAAGCCAACCAACATTAAACTCCATTGAGTCGAACGCGTTAGACTATGCGTGAAATAATCACACAAGGCACGGTGCCCAAGGATAGGGCACCGATTGATCCTTGTTTGAAAAATAATCTGTGTGTGTGTGTATTTCATGGTAAATTCGTAAAAGATTATTTTACTTTATATCTATATTATTTTTGAAGTGCAGCGATGCTCTCTTCTATAGATTTTATTTTACTTTCTGCATCAGCTTGTTTATTACGTTCGATCGTGAGAACCTTTTCGGGCGCTTTGCTTACAAAGTTCTCGTTACTTAGTTTTTTCAATACTGATTGCAAGAATCCTTTTTGATATTTAAGCTCTTCGCTTAGTTTTACCAACTCCTCCTCTACATTGATCATATCACCCAAAGGCACTGCGTACTCTGTTGTGCGTACCAAGAATGATGCTACACCTGCAGCCTTTTCTGATACCACAGTGATTTCAGAAAGATTACACATCTTCGTAATGATTGGATTGAATGCAGCGTTGTGTTCTCCTACAATTTGAAGCGTCAAAGCATCTCTACTTGGAATACTTTTTTGTAGACGAATAGCACGTACTCCTGAGATAATTTCTTTTACAATTTCGAAATCATTCAATAGTGTGTTATCAACAACAGCTGGTTGAGGAAGCGGTGCAAGCATAATACTCTCGTTCTCTTTACGTGGAGCAACGATTTGCCATAACTCCTCGGTAATGAACGGCATAAATGGGTGAAGTAGGCGTAAAAGTGCATCGAAGAAACCTAATGTAGCTTCGTATGTTACTTTATCAACAGGTTGTTGATAACCTGGTTTTGCTAGTTCTAAATACCATGAAGAGAACTCGTCCCAGAATAGTTTGTATACTGCCATCAATGCTTCGCTAATACGATACTTATCGAAAGAATCGTTCATCTCCTCAATCGTTTTATCGAGTTGAGATTGGAACCAACGGATCGCCTCAACAGATGTTTCTGGTTGAGCAAGCGTTTCGTCTACCGTCCAGCCTTGAACCAAACGGAAAGCGTTCCATATTTTATTGTTGAAGTTACGTCCTTGTTCGCAAAGTGATTCATCAAAAGGAATATCGTTACCTGCTGGAGCAGAAAGCATCATACCCATACGTACACCATCGGCACCATATTGATCCAATAGAGAGAGTACATCTGGTGAGTTACCAAGCGACTTAGACATCTTACGACCCTGCTTATCGCGTACGATACCTGTGAAGTATACATTCTTAAATGGCATCTCGTCCATATATTCGCATCCAGCTACAATCATACGTGCTACCCAGAAGAAAATAATATCTGGAGCTGTTACAAGGTCTGCTGTTGGATAGTAGTAGTTAATCTCTTCGTTTCCTGGCTTATTGATACCATCGAAAAGAGAGATAGGCCATACCCATGAAGAGAACCATGTATCCAGACAATCTTCGTCTTGACGTAGGTCTGTTAGTTGTAAGTTTGGATTTCCTGTTTTTGTGCGTGCAGCTTCCAATGCTTCTGCATCAGTAAGAGCTACTACATATCCACCCTCTGGCAAGTAGTATGCTGGGATACGGTGTCCCCACCATAGTTGACGAGAGATACACCAGTCTTTTACATTCTCCATCCAGTGACGGTAGGTGTTTTTAAATTTCGCTGGGTGAAACTTAATATCGTCGTTCATTACTGCATCCAATGCAGGCTTTGCAAGGTCTTCCATTTTAAGGAACCATTGCATAGAGAGTTTAGGCTCGATTACTACGTTGGTACGCTCAGAGTAACCTACTTTGTTGTTGTAGTCTTCTGTTTTCTCCAATAGGTTAGCCGCAGCTAAGTCGATAGAGATCTGCTTGCGTACGGCAAAGCGGTCTTCGCCAATATACATACCACCAGCTTCGCTGATTGTTCCGTCGGCGTTGAAGATATCTATTGTTGGGAGATTAAATTTCTCACCTAACATATAGTCATTAACATCGTGGGCAGGGGTTACTTTAAGGCAACCTGTACCGAATTCGATGTCTACATAATCGTCCATAATAATGGGCACTGCACGGTTTACTAACGGTACAATAACCTTTTTCCCTTGAAGGAATGTATAGCGTGGATCGTTTGGATTCACACACACAGCGCTATCTCCCAAAATTGTTTCGGGACGTGTTGTTGCTACTACAATATATTGATCAGCTTCGCCTTCAATCATATATTTTAGGTAGTATAGTTTGCTTTGCTCCTCTTTGTGGATTACCTCCTCGTCGGATAGTGCAGTTAGGGCTTGTGGATCCCAGTTTACCATACGTACACCACGGTAGATTAATCCTTTGTTGAATAGGTCTACGAATACACGCAATACACTTGCTGAACGCTCTTCGTCCATCGTAAAGGCTGTACGATCCCAATCGCACGAAGCTCCTAATTTCTTAAGCTGCTCAAGGATGATACCTCCGTGTTTGTCTGTCCACTCCCAAGCGTGCTCTAAGAAGCCTTCGCGTGTAAGGTCTGTTTTCTGTATGCCTTCGGCAGCCAATTTGTTTACTACTTTGGCTTCTGTTGCAATGGACGCATGGTCAGTACCTGGTACCCAACAAGCATTCTTTCCCAACATACGTGCACGGCGCACCAAGATATCTTGGATTGTATTGTTTAACATGTGTCCCATGTGCAATACGCCTGTTACGTTTGGAGGAGGAATAACTACGGTATAAGGTTCTCTTCCATCTGGTTTTGATTTAAACAATCCATTGTCTAACCAATACTGATACCATTTCCCCTCTACTTCGGATGGGCTGTACTTACTTGCTAATTCCATGCGTTCTATATTTTATTTTTTATTGTTCTATTTGGTTCGCAAAAAGGATCTTTCTGCTACAACTTGCAAAATTAAAAAATAATATACGATAGCAAGGCATTATATGTGTAAATATGCATAAATAATACGGAGAGCGGGAGATAATTTGTCTGTTTATGTGGTTGATGCGTTATTTCCTCTGTTCCTTTCATGAAATAGCGTAGCGTGTTTGCATATAGCAGATACGCTACGCTATTTTTTTATTGACTTTTCACGTCTCTAGTCAGAAGCGTAAAAAGTTATTTACCCGGTGCAATTATATTCCAAACTGCCGCAGCCAAAGCTCCGCCAACAAAAGGTGCTGTAATAAAAACCCATAGCTGCGATAAAGCGACTCCACCAGCAAACAGTGCTGGTCCGATACTCCGTGCTGGATTTACGGATGTCCCTGTAATTGGGATACTGACAATATGAATCATCACCAAAGCCAAGCCAATTGCTAACCCTGCAAAGGGTGTGGTGCTACTCCCTTTGTCTGTAGACCCTAATACGACCAACACAAAAATAAACGTGAAAATAGTTTCTACCATAAATGCCGCGGATAATTCTCCTGCGGCAAACTGATTGGCTCCCGTTGCCGACAATCCCATGTTTGAAGCGATAAAATAAAGAATCGTAGAACCGATCACTCCCCCAATAACTTGCGCCATCATATATCCTGCCGCCTCTTTACCTGTCATCCGTCCACTTAACCAAACCCCCAATGTGATTGCTGGATTGATGTGGCAACCCGATATACTTCCAATGGTATATACCATTGTCAATACGGAGAGTCCGAATGCCATCGCTATTGTTAATACGGCAGCCACAGAGGTAGCACCTCCATTCATTACTGCGCTTCCACAACCGATTAAAACCAAAATCATGGTTCCAATCATCTCTGCTAATAATTTTTTATTCATATTCTCATAGTTAAGTTTTGCGAGCCTAAAATCGACTCTTACAATAGATAACTCTCAGTTAATAAGCATAATTAATTCGTAACAAAAAAAGATGCTAAAATCCAAAAGTTGCCGCCAAAAGTAGTTGATATTATTTGTACAACTAGAAAATTCGTCAAAAAGAAACACAATTGACTAACAAAAAAAGTAAATCGATTTATAATATTTTGCAATCCAGCAATTTGTAAACTAGCAACTCCACTCTTAAAGTACAAATTGTCAAATGGATTTAATTTTGACAATTTGATAATTCTACATACGCACAAGCGCCTAAACCGTCCTCGAGTAGTGGTCTTAATCATTTAATTCGTTACAGCGAGGTTTAACTTTTTCATTTTGCTGCAATTAGTGTGTTATAAGATTCATTTTATCAGGTCAACCCCTTTATCAATCAATTATAGATGCAAAAAAGACTAAAACCAAAGCCTTTTATTATACAGTAAATAGTTGTCATACAATCCTTTCTAGATAAAAATAACACGTTACAATACTGTTTTTTAACCCGAACGTATGCTTCGCATCAAAAACATACTACATTCTCTCCCGTAGACTGGTACTTTTTAGTCAACGCCCGCATACTTTCTTCGGCAAACCCAGTAACTTTCCGACTAAAAAGTATACGGCTATTGCTAAAAAGCCATCGTCCGTTGGCTGAAAAGCAATTATATCTTCTAAATTAAGCCTGTAATGCTTCTATTTCTGCTCTTTGTGAAAATATAGAAAAAGATAAATCCGCTATTTTAGAAGCATAATGATAGCGATTGTTTCAAATTGCTTTATTTATGTCAATCGCACCCTAATTTTCGGTAAAGAGTGTAACAGCGTGGCAAACTTTATTTAATTAATCACAAAACTACCCCATCCAAGCATCTTTTTCACCACCTTTGGACTCTATATAAATATAATCAATAGAAGATATATTATGAATACTCGAAACATCATACTTATAGCACTCATCATTAGCAGTTCGATTGCATCTCTCTTTTATGCGCAAGCATCCTTACAACCCAATAGACTAACAGCTGCCACGATAGAGGCGATCAAAGCAAAAGATACGCCGCAATTAATCGAAGTGTTGATACAATCGCTCGCATTAAAGCTGGAACAGAACCAAGATAACTACCCCTTAATTATTGAAGAGGTTTGTAACTACGCCGCAACTTGTAAAGATGAAGCAGCACAAGCCCTACTCCACTCGATGGTGGCAGAGTTGTATGAGCGGTATTACACATCAAACTCGTGGAAGATCAACAAGCGTACCGAAATTGTAGGGATGCAAACAGAGGATATGCAGCAATGGAGCAGCCATGTGTTTGCAGATACGATAGCCTTCCACCTCAACCAATCGCTACTACCCAAAGCGGTATTAATGCGTACACCTTTGAGCAACTATAAGATATTATTAGATGTGCAAAACGAGCCAGAGATCGGAGCACAATCCCTCTACGAATTCTTATTAGCGCGTGAGGTTCGTTGCTGGAGATCTTTATCCATAAACAACTATCAATCAAATAACAAACAGGCTTATCAACAACGTTATCAACAGAGCCTATTGGCACTTATCAACAACCAGAAAGAGACGCACCAACAGGAAGCAGCACTACACAGCGAACTAACATTGCAACGCAGTTTGTATGATTGGCAACGGGGTAAGCATGCTTTTGCACGCTACACTACGGCGTTGGATAGTTTGGCAAATCTGTATGCAAACGATTCGCTTATTGTTAATATTGTAGCAGCGCAGTTGGATATAATGCCGTATACGTTCGATGCAAAAAGCCAAGAAGATATATTCAAAGCAATGTATCAATTGGCAAAGAAAACGATGAAAGCATACCCTAACAGCAGTCGCATTGGCTTAGTTAAAAACAAGCTAAATGAACTTACACAGCCAACCCTTATAGCACGGTTTGACAAACAAGTTACACCTGAACAAGTAGACTCTTTCCACATAACGCGTAAAAACATAGAGCAGGTGAAGATACAACTCTTCGATCTTAGTTCGACCTCACGCAAGTTATATGCCGAATACGTTTACCCGTTAACGAAACAAGTGCCCTATGTACATAGAGACACCGTACTTACGCTTCCTAAACTTCCTTTGGGTAGTTATGCGTGTGAGATTACGGCTCCTAACATAAAAGATACAATTAAGCAGACGCTTATCGTAAGCCACCTCTTTGTGGCAAAGCGCAAAACGCCCAACGATATAGCAGAACTACTGGTTACTGATATCATTTCGGGCAAACCGATTGCAAATGCAAACGTATTACTTTACACACAACAGCGCTACGGTGCACCCTATATATACACCGCTTCGGTAAAAAGTAATGCATTGGGATTGGCTATCCTTCCCAATCAAAAAGATATTAAAGGATATAAAGTGATACACAAGGCAGACAGCGCAAAGCAGATTGCATCACTCTACCACTACACAAACAACAGCACAAAGAAAGATACTGAAAAGGAACGCATACAATTCTTTACCGACAGGAATCTGTATCGCCCTGGGCAAACACTCTTCTTTAAGGGGATTGTACATTTAGCTGCAGACTCTTTAGCCGAATTGGTAACCAATAAAACATACACCATCGTGTTAAAGGATAGAAAGCGTAAAACCATCGCCGAGCAACAACTTATTACCAATAGCTACGGTTCGTTTAATGGTTCGTTCGCGCTTCCTAAAGATGCGGAGGCAGGCAGTTACTCCATTCAATGCAAGGAAAAAGGGGCTATCTATGTGCAGGTGGCAGCTTATAAGCGTCCATCGTTTAAGGTAGTGCTTGCACCCATTACGGAGGCGCTTGCTTTTGGCGATACCGTTACATTAAAGGGGGAGGCGATAACTTATTCGGGCATACCGTTGCAAGGGGCTAAGTTCTCCTATAACATCGCACGCATACCATATAATGTGTACGGTAGCAGAGGCGTGCAAGTAGCAGCAGGAAACGGAATTACAAATGCAGCAGGCAATATGCACTTCTCTTTTGTGCCCGATTCATTGAACGAAGCAAACCAACCAATACATGGCGCACGTTATAGCATAAGTGTTACCGTTACCGACAGCAAAGGCGAGACCGAAGAGGGAGAAATAAAGTGCGCAATCGGCAAGAAGCGGTTCGACCTCCGCTCTTCATTCTCTAGATTAGTAGACAAGGACAAAACAGCCTTGCAGATTGATCTGACGAATGCCAACAACGAACCAGTAAACGGCACAGGCACATACACCCTTTACCAATATACCGAAAAGAATGATACCATCCGCAGACGAAGCGGTTCGTTTGTGAACGGCAAACCTGTTACGGATGCTAACCTCCAAACCCTCCCTTCGGCACGCTACATACTCAAAATGCAAGCAGTAGACAGCCAAGGAGAATTAATTACAGACAGCATCACCTCTATATTATATAGTGTAGATGATAAACGCCCACCCGTACAAACAAACGTGTGGATGATTCCCGCAACCGTAAACTGCAACCCTTCAGAAGATGGCGTTGTTTACTTCGGCACCTCCTTACCCACTGCTTATTTATTGTATGAGGTGATGGATAGTCGCGGCATCATCTCTCAAAAAAGGATGAAGCTACACAATGAGATCAAACAGTTTAAAATCCCCTACGCACAAATTGCCGCCAAAGGGACAATCCTTAGGTTTACATTTATTGAAGACGGAATCTGTTACAGCGAACAGGTTGTAGTCCGACGCAAAACATCCAACCGCAAACTCAACATTCAAACAACATCTTTCACCAACCGCATAACGGCAAACAGCAACACGCATTGGAAGTTCAGAATCACACAAGCTGACGGAACACCAGCCAAAGCCGAAGCATTGGCATGGATGTACGATGCCTCGCTCGATGCGCTATATAATAAGCCTATTCGGTTCACCTTCGATGCATTGCGGTTAAATGCAGACTACCGCTTCACGCCAACGTGGAGTAATAGAGCAAACGGCTATATACAAGCCGCAATGCCTCATATTGCCGTTTTAGAAGATACTCCGATACGCCTCAACTGGCAGGGAGCACTGCACTCAATCGAAAGTAGAAACGAAACGGTTATCGTTGGACTAGGTATGCATCAGCGAAGCGTTCGATTTGCCGGAGCTTTGAATTCAAACAACGAATACGGAGAAAATAATATAAGGGAAAAATCTGATTACAACTTCAACAGCTCAACAGCCAACGATACTGCTCCCATCAATATGCGCAGCGATTGGAGCGAGAACGCCTTTTTTTATCCCTCCCTGCAAACAGACTCCGCAGGATATATTGCTGTTGACTTTGTCACCCCTGGCAGCAACACGACGTGGAAACTGAATATCGTGGCGCACACCAAAGAACTCTTTTATGGAGATACAACCCTCACCGTAGTGGCGCGTAAGAATTTAATGATTACGCCAAACCTCCCTACCTTCGTCCGCACAGGCGATGTTGTAACGTGGAGTGCACAGGTTACAAATGCTTCCGAAAATAGCGCACAGGGAACGGCTCGCTTCGAGTTATTGAATCCTGCGGATCAAAAACCGATCGCCTCATTCGCCCCCAAAGCATTTGAGTTAACCGCAGGAGAGACAACCGCCATTGCTTGGCAAGCCACTATTCCTGCTGGAATAGATAGCTTGATCTGCCGCTACACCGCACAAACTGCCACGGATAGCGATGGCGAGATGCACGGCATTGCTGTATTGTCTGATGAGGTTACACTCACCGAAAGTATGCCGTTTGTTATTCCGAATGCAGGGGATACAACTATTGTGGCAGATTTTAACGCCGCCAACACACAACGCACCCCCATCAGCTATACATTAGATTATAGCAACAACCCAACATGGTATGCCGTGCAAGCACTTCCCACGCTTACAGTGCCACGCTATACCAATGCGATTTCGTGGTTTGCCGCCTATTACAGCAGCACGCTGTTGATACACTTGGCAGCCACCACACCGCAGATTAAGGAGGAGCAAAACATAGATATTACAAAGCTCAAAGCCCTACAAGCTGAGGCAAGAAGATCGCTTGGCGCACTGCAAACGCATGGCGGCGGTTGGTCGTGGTATGCCCAAATGCCAGCAGACCCTACCATCACCACCTACATACTCAAAGGCATGGCACAACTCACCGCACTGGGCGCCATCGAATATAACAATGAGGAGAAGATGATGCAGATCGCTGCCCTAAAGTATATGGATAAAAATGTAGCCGCACGCTACGAAACTGCACCGAAGCAATCCGCCCTCACCCCACAACTGATCGCCTATCTCTATATGCGCAGCAGCTACCGCGACATCCCCGAACTCGGAGAAGCACGCGAAGCGATCCGCCATTATACCCGATTGGCTGCGAAAGAGTGGAAAAAACAATCCCTCGTAAGCAAAGCCTACACCGCCTCGCTACTCGCCCGCAACGGTGAGATGGCTACGGCAAATGCAATCGCAAAACAGCTACGTGCAATCGCCACGCACTCCGCAAGCCGTGGTATGTATTGGGCAAACAACCGATTCGCCAGCGGATCTCTTGCCACCCCAACCACCATCCATTGTCAGCTTATGGCTACCCTTGGCGAACTAGCACCAGAGAATAAAGCCGAACAAACAGCCCTCAACACGTGGCTACTCAGCGAGAAGCAGACCGTAGATTGGAAAACAGTTCCTGCCACCGTTGAAGCGATATATGTACTCTTGAAAACAGACACAAACCCCCTATCCGCCGCAGGCACAAGCCGCATCGCGTGGGGCAAACAGGTGTTTGAATCTTCCCCTGCCGAGCAAGGTGCAGGAAACATTCGGGCTACCATCCAATCAAAGCAGAACAGCCCAGCCCTCGACACCCTGCATATTCAGAAGAGCAGCACCACCCCATCATGGGGCGCAATCTTCCAACAATATAAAACCCCGATCGCAGCGGTAAAAGCAGCTGGAAATGAATTAAAAATCAGCAAAGCACTCTTTATCCGCACCAACGATGGCACGCAAGAGCTGCTGCAACCCATCACCGAGGCGCATCCCCTACGTGTGGGCGACAAAGTTACCGTGCGCCTAACCCTCACAGCCGCGCGCACGTTCAGCTACGTACACATTACAGATCCGTTTGCCGCAAGCTCACAGCCTACCAGCTTCATCGCTGCGCACCAACTGCAGGATGGTATCAACTACGATCAAGCACCTAGTGATACGGCACAAAACTTGTTTATCAACCGCCTTCCGCAGGGTAGTTATACGCTTACGTACGACCTCTATATCACGCGTCAAGGAACTTATACAGGTGGTGTTACACAAGTCGAATGTCTCTACGCCCCTGCCTTTCGGGCACACACAACTGGGGCATTGCTCTCTATTGAATAACAAAGCAACAAACACTAAAAAACGTTGTATTATGGATGCAGCAGCAGCACAACACCCAAATGTTTGCTACTTTTGCATCCAAATTAAAAAAAAGAGAACAAAAGATGAAAAATTTTTTACGCCTATGCGCCCTATGTATCGTTGGTTTAGTAACTACCGTGCAAGCGCAAGAGAGACATGAGATGGATAATATGAAGGTTACGATAGAATCCGATGCATACAAAAAAGCGCGCAAGATAGAGCATCAAAAGAGCGGAAAGCGCAGCTACATCTTCGGAGAAGAGTCGGCATATAAGCGTGCAAACGGAAAACCACTAAGTCGCCTCGTTTCGCCTTACGCCGAATTTCCGATCAAAGCTGGTATGGTAGGGGGCGATTACAAAGTCACCATCGTCTACCGCATCACAAACAATGCCGCAAGCGATCTCACCCCCGAAGTTATTATCGGCTTTGACGAAGAGAAAGCCCAAACCGTAGAACTCAAAAAGATCAAGAACTTGGTACAAAAGAAATCCATCGATTTCGATGCAAACCTCTTGAGAGGAAAAAACCACATCGTAAAACTATGGCTCACTACCGAAGGGGTAGAGATTGACCGTATCGAAGTGCGCCGCAAACTGATTAACAGCAAAAAGGAGTA
>CAMQTD010000042.1 GCA_947036995.1 uncultured Parabacteroides sp. | reverse complement strand
AAAAAGAATGCGTATCGAATTTCGAACGCTGGATATATGTACTCAAAAACATGGAAAAATTAGAACGAATGCCTTTCAAAGCCAAAGATGCCGTATTTAAAAGACTAGAAGAGATCGGAAGCCTCCTCATGCTAGACAGCGACCAACGCCGCCGATACGACAACAGCCTAGACAACTATCGCGACAACGCCGCCACAATGGCATACGCCGAAAGCGTAGCCAGAGAAGAGGGTATGGAGAAAGGGATTCAGCAAGGGATTCAGAAAGGAATTGAGAAAGGAATCGAACAAGGGATTGAGAAAGGGAAAAAAGAAGGAATTATGGAAGGCATCAAAGCTGGAGTAGAGAAAGGCAAACTAGCAACTACCCGCGAAATTGCCAGATCCCTCAAAGCTGTAAATACAAATATTGAAATTATCGCTTCCGTTACCGGACTCTCTCTTGAAGAGATCAATACATTGTAAAAAAAGATCGTTCACTGCTATACATAAATAATCCCCCATATGGATGCCTTATCAAGCAATCCATATGGGGGATTATTATACCTGTTTAGTTTTCAATTCATATATACACTACACGATAATCACTTGCTGCATTTAATATAATCTAGCAACTCCTCTTTTTCGCTGAGAAAAGTTAGAGATTCAGCTACCGTAAAATAGAGCTGTTTCTCGTAACAACTACGGTAAAGGAGTTTGGCTGCCTCTAGCTTATTATCACCAAACGTAAATTCCTTCACTAAAAGAATGATCTCTTTAGCACTAAAAACATTTTTGAAATTGGCAACTTTCACATAATCTAGTTTATCATCATCAAAAGGAGTATCATCCAAACGTGCTAGTAATTGCTTAAAAACGTGCCTGTTTGAAGCGTTATGATTGTTGTCGCAAGCATCGTTGTCGAAGTCATCATCGAAATCATCAGTATCAAAATCGTGTCCAGGATTATTTCCATCTCTAATCTGAATTGATTTTACGCCATGACCTGGGTAGTAAATATGTTCATCATAAACACAACGGCGCGAGCTATAAACCTTTACATGGTAGCGCCCTCTATTCAGATTTGCTACAAAACAACTTTGAGAAGGTCTGTTAATATCTTGTCCATCAATATTTATTGTAACCATACGCCGCGATTCGAACTGAAGCCCTTTGAGCTGCTGCGCCCGAAGCGATGTAAAACTGCCCAACACAAATACGAGGAGTAAAAGTAACCTGAAGCCTGTTTTATAAACTGTTTGCATAGGATAAGTGTTTTTATTCGCTTGCAAGATATAAAAATATCACTTAAAAACATTCTTTTTCCTGTAAAACTAATGCTAAATAATAATTTTTATTATCTTTGTAGTGTTAATAATCAACTTATAAACAATAAAAATATGGCTAAAAGTATTAAAGGAACACAGACAGAGAAGAATTTAATGACATCGTTTGCTGGTGAATCACAAGCACGCATGCGTTACACATATTTTGCTAGTGCAGCAAAAAAAGAGGGATTTGAGCAAGTTGCAGCTATCTTTATGGAAACTGCAGACCAAGAGAAAGAGCATGCTAAGCGTATGTTTAAATTTCTTGAAGGTGGCATGGTAGAGATTACAGCATCATTCCCAGCAGGCGTAATTGGCCGCACACTTGACAATTTGCAAGCAGCAGCCGCTGGTGAGCAAGATGAGTGTGAAGTGGAGTATCCTAAATTTGCCGAAATTGCAGATGCAGAAGGTTTCCCAGAAATCGCTGCTATGTATCGCAATATTTCTGTTGCCGAAAAAGGACACGAACTACGCTACCGTGCGTTTGTGAAGAATATCGAAACAGCTTCTGTTTTCATTAAAGAAGAAGAGGTGATCTGGCAATGTCGTAACTGTGGCTATATCCACGTAGGTACAGAGGCACCAGAACTATGCCCAGCATGTATTCACCCAAAAGCTCACTTTGAAGTGAAAAAAGAAAATTATTGATTCGCTACACAGTTAATAGCAACGAATTAAGTTAAAAAGAGCGCGGTCTCTACTCAATAGTACGCCTATTAAGTAGAGACCGCGCTCTTTTATTTGCAGCACTTAAGCTGACAATTGCCCTGTTATATTGCTTACTCGAAATGCCCTATCAGCTGAATAGTTATATCATCTAGATTAAAACCGCTAATCTCTTTACGCTGCAGATAGTCCGAAACAAGAGCTTTGAGTTCTTCGTCCATAAAATCTTCGACACGATGTTCTGTTGATGCATAAAGATGGCTATGCGGAGTGCTTGTGATATCGTAAAAAAGTTTGTTGTCCGTGGTATGCATCCGCCCAATGATATCCTCTTTGGCATAAAGCTCGAGAATATTATATACCGCAGCTATAGTTATAGAGGGGAGTACAAGCTGTACCACCTTTACAACCTCATCTACAGGGGCATGTTTGAGCTTTTCGAGGGCATGATAAACATGTATGCGCTGCACAGTAATTTTGAGTCCGCGCGCTTTTAATATTGACTTTATATGTTCCATTTAGATGTTTGCTTACACTTTATGGAAACAAAGATAATAAAAATTATTATCTACACAATCATGGTTCGCCCAAATAGGCGATAATTATGCGTACTTGCATGGGGGTAAACTGTTTGCTGCGTGGTCCCCAGCCTACTAAAGTTAGATCGTCGACAAGTCCTTCGCTCTCCCGAATCCAACGAGAAAGTCTGTTTACTGCCGATCCCACCGACAGTGCTGGTGCATAAGAAATAGCTAATTCTTGAAAACTACAGCCCTGTATTTGAAGTTCATTTGCATTCATTATTGTATTTATTATCTGATTGTTACCTGCTATAAAGATACAAAAAAAGAACATATTTACAGAAGAATTAGCTATTTAGTTTGCATTTGATTATATAAATACTACATTTGTAACATATTTGTATTTACAATTTGTAAAAAACACACAAACACGTTACTATTAGAATGAGTATCACAATAAAAGGACTCAATAAAGTCTACCCAGGAGGAAGGCACGCACTAAAAGATGTTGACTTAGAAATACCCACAGGTATGTTTGGTTTATTAGGGCCCAATGGTGCTGGTAAATCTACACTGATGCGTATCTTAGTGGCATTGATGGAACCCACTTCGGGCTCTGTAGATATCTGCGGCTATGATTTGATGAAACAACGCAAGGAGGTACGCGCCATATTAGGCTACCTACCGCAAGACTTTCGCTTTTTCGCAAAATACAAAACGTACGAATTCTTAGACTATGCCGCACGACTCTCGGGCATGAATAACACCCGCTTGCGCAAACAGGCTGTAGATGAGATGTTAGAGAACGTAGGGCTGTTTGATGTGCGCGAACGGTATGCCGGAAAGCTATCGGGAGGTATGAAGCGCCGTTTAGGTATTGCACAAGCACTGATTCATCATCCCAAAGTAATTATCGTAGACGAACCTACCACAGGGCTCGACCCCGAAGAGCGTATCCGCTTTCGGAATCTACTCTCTACAGTAAGTGAAAACGACACCACAATTATACTCTCTACACACATCGTAGGCGATATCTCCAGTACATGTAATAAGATGGCACTACTCAACCAAGGCGAAGTATCGTTTGTGGGTTCTCCGCAAGATATGCTCAAGCATGCCGAGGGGAAAGTGTGGCGCATCAAAATCACGGGAGACCAACTGCATGAGGTAGATAAAAAGTACCCAATCATTGCAACCATACCTTCGGGAACTGGCTGGGAGGTACAAGTAGTGGCAGACGAGATTGTGGGATATGAGGCTGAGCCTTTTCCACCAAACTTGGAGCATGCCTATGTTTATTATATGGAAAACAAGCTGAACTTATGGACAAACGACTAATCTCATTCGACTTTATACACAACATCAGATCAGTAGCGACCTACGAAAGTAAGATACTGTTGCGTAGTTGGTTTTTTAAGATATTTACACTGCTAGCCATTGGCGTTCTTTCATTCTTCAATGTAGTTTCGATTGTAATTGAGGATGGGGCAAACATGTGGATACTCAAGGCGGTGGCATCGAATATTCCCTACATCAACATTCTGCTACTCAATACAGGGCAAGCAGTGGTGGCGATATTCTTGGCTTCGGAGTTTCTGAAGCGGGATAAGCAGTTAGATACCTCCGAGGTGTTTTATGTGCGTCCGTTAAGCAATGCCGAATATGTATTTGGTAAGATTTGGGGAAACCTACGCGTATTCTTTGTACTTAGTTTGATCGTAATGGCGATCACCATGGCGCTTAATGCTGCGGCAAAAGGTACTTCGGTAGACTGGCAGGCATACATCATCTACTTCTTTCTAATTACTGTGCCTACGCTGATCTTTATTATGGGGCTTGCCATCTTTTTGATGCTAACACTCAAGAATCAAGCGGTTACGTTTATCTTGCTCTTAGGGTATATCGGGGTTACGATCTTCTATATTGGGGATAGCTTTTACTACCTGTTTGACTATATGGCCTACAGTTTGCCGCTGTTTAAATCTTCGATTGTCGGTTTTGGCGATTTAGGACTGATCGTGAATCACCGTGCAATCTATCTCTTCTTAGGTATTGGCTTTATACTCTACACAATCGGACTCTTCCGCCGCCTGCCCAACTCAGCAAAAGGACACTATCCTTGGATGGTGATGGCTTTTCTGTTTTTTGGATTAGGGGCAGCATGTGGTTACAACCATGTGAACAAAACATTGCAACAAGATAAGCATCGCGCACGCTATACGGAGTTGAACAACACCTATGTGCACACCCCTAAGATGGTGATTGATGCTTATAAACTGACTGTAAAGCAATTTCCAGACTCGCTGCAAGCAACTGCAACACTCGTAGGAAAGCCACTCGAAGCAGCACAGACATTCACCTTTTGCCTGAATCCAGGACTTAAAGTAACTGAGATTACCCAAAACGGCACGCCACTAAGCTTCGAACGCAAAGATCAAATACTGCTAGTAGACTTTGGTAAAGAGCTTACCCCTACCGATAGCACAACATTCAGCATCGTATACGCTGGATATATCGACGAATCGCTCTGCTATTTAGATATTAAGGACAAAGAGTTGCGTGAGAAAAACACCAACTTCTTAATCAATATCGGAAAGAAGTACAGCTTTATGACTGCCGATTACTTGATGGTAACACCCGAAACATTTTGGTATCCACGTCCCGGAACAGCGTATAGTAATACAAGTCCGGACTGGCAACAGACCTATTTCAGCCAGTTTACCCTCGAAGTAGAACCAATCAAAGGGCTTAAACCTATTTCGCAAGGCGTTGTAACACTCGATAGCATACAAGGCAAATATACCTTTACACCAGACTATGCAGCACAAACCCTCTCGCTCGTAATTGGAGATTACAAGCAGAAAGAGGTGATGGCTGACAGTGTACTATACAGTATACACTACATTGATGGACACGATTACTTTTCGGCTCCACTGGATTCTATCAAAGATACACTCCCTAAGCTGATAAAAAACACAAAACAAAATCTTGAACGACAACATAAACTCTCCTACCCCTTCAAACGCTTCTCGTTAGTAGAAGTGCCAGGGCAATTTAAAGGGTATGCACGTGCATGGACAGGGGCGCAAGAAACAGCACAGCCTGAGATGATGTATATCGTTGAAAAAGGGTTCAACAGCTACTCTTTTGATATTCAACGCAGAGTAAAGAACCGCAAAAGATGGGGTAACTGGGATGGAAAACCAATCTCCGAAAAAGAGGCGCAAATTAAATCTTTTGAAGATTTTTGTTGGTTATTTTACCGCGACGAAGGAAGATTTGATTTCTCGGAAGGAGAACGTGGCAAGGAGCAGATTAAATCGACAAGAAATCCTTACTTCATGTTTCCACTACTGTACAATTTCCGTTACAACATATTCTCGCCAGACTGGCCTATCGCCAATCGGGTAGTTGAAGTCTATTTGCAAAACAAAACCAAAGACAGTGGTTGGGAAAGGCAGATAAATGGAATCAGTAACAACGAAAAAGCAAGTCTACTGATGGAACATGCATCCCTAAACGAGCTATTAGGCGATGCTAAACACAGCGAACTAACGGATAATTTTGTAACCCTACAAGGTAGTAATATCTTTGCCGAAGCGGAGATTAATGCAGGAGTAACGCTCTTTAGAGATTCGCTGTACCGTGTACTTGAACGCAATACGTTCAAAAACGTACAGTTCGAACACCTACTCGACACGCTTGGTAAAATTGGTGATAGCGATATCAATAGCTTCTTAGCAACATGGGATAAACCAACACCCCTACCGCGCTATTCGATCACAAAACCCGAAGTGAAGCATATCAAAAACAGAGATGGCGAAGCTTTTGTGTTCAGCATCGAGATAAGCAACGAATCGGACTATCCTGGTGTTATTCACCTAACGATAGGATCAAGAGGTGGACCACCCGATCCTCGAGGCGAAAGCAAAGTGATCTTGAAACCGAACGAAACAAAACGATTGGTTTCGCACTGGGAGAGACCACCTAGCTGGGTATCTACCAATACACTTATCTCGCAAAACTTACCAAGTTTTATCTACCATCCAATGACGAAGGTACAAAAACTGCGTAACGTAGCGATGGAACCCGAAGGTGAATATATCATCCAAAAAGATTTCTTGAAACTACCAGAAGGCGAAATTATTGTGGATAACGAAGATTCGTTACTCTTCAGCATGTCTGCCCCTGAAGCAATTGGTATCCTACCCAAACTACTTGATAGAGTGGAAGACGACAGCTTTGAATATAGCGGTATCTCGTGGTGGGGAGCACCTTTGCACTGGACACTCACAACCGATGGAACATATTACGGAAAATACATCCGCTCTGCCTACGTAATTAAAGGTGGTGATGGTAGCCAAACAGCTACATGGACTGTGCCTGTGCCTGAACCTGGGCGCTACGAGGTATTCTTTCACTTAAAACAAGACTACGAACTCCGCTGGAACCGCAACGTAGAGGCGGAATACGAATTCAAAGTCGAATATAACAACGAGATAGAAGATGCCTACATCGACCTACGGAAAGCTGCCATCGGATGGGAGCCAATAGGCATGTACGATATCGAAAGTGATACGGTTAAGATAACCCTGAGCAACAAATGCAAAATGCGTACTGTAACAGCAGACGCCGTGAGATTTGTAAAACAATGATAAGAATAAAAGTAAAAAACTAAGAATATGATTAAATCTTTACAGCTGAAAGGCAATAGGCGCAGCAAATACTACTGGATAGCCTTATCTCTTTTGAGTGTCTCATTTTATGGAGAGGCTCAAATGGCACTTACAATAGAAAAGGCACTTGAGATTGCCGAGGTTAACAGTCCGAATCTCAGGAAATCGCGCATGAATCTTGAACGATATCAAGAGAACTTATTTGCGCAAAAGGCATCGCTTAAATCGAAGTTTTCGCTCGATCTTAATCCGGTAGACTATACCAAAAACAGACGCTTTGATAACCGCCTCTCTCAGTGGTACACGAACGAATCTTTCAGTACCGATGGACAGCTTCGGGTAGATCAACCCATTCTGTTTTCGGATGGAGTTATATCGTTAATTAATAAATTTGGCTGGCAAGATAATAAATCGACCGTAGATGGTGATAAAAACCAAAATCAAGCATTCAACAATAACCTTTACCTGCAAATAGCACAGCCCCTATTTACCTATAACAAGCGTAAAATGGAGCTTAAAGAGATTGAGTTCGAATACGAAAATGCAGAAATTAGTCATGCCTTAGAGCGTCTAAACACCGAAAAGCAGATTACCAATCAGTTCTATTCGGTATATATGGACCAAAACAACCTACTCATCAGCCGTGAAGAACTTAAGAATGCGCAACAAAGCTACGACATCATAAAAAACAAAGTAGATGCCGATTTAGCTGCACGCGACGAACTGTTTCAAGCCGAATTGAATCTCTCTACAGCACGCTCGACGGTCGAAAACCGACAAGTAGGGCTCGAAAGTAGCAAAGATCAACTCAAACAATCGCTTGGTATTAGTCTGGACGAAGATATCATCACCTTTGCAGAGATTCACATCGAAGCAGTAGAGGTTAATATGAATAAAGCAATCGAGCATGGACTAGAGTCGCGCCTCGAACTACGCCAGCGCGAGATCGACCGCGATCTGCTTGGTTTTGCCATGGTACGCACCAAAGCACTGAACGAATTTAAAGGAGACGTAGCCCTCTCGTTCGGACTACTTGGCGACAACCAAAACCTCGGGAACATCTACGATAACCCAACGCAAAACCCACGCGTAGTGATCAGCTTCAGCATTCCAATCTTTGATTGGGGCGAAAAGAAAGCACGCATCCGTGCACAAAGAACAGCGCAAAAGATTAGCGAACTCGATTATCAAGAGAAGAAAGTAGACATCACACTGAACATTCGCCAAGTGTGTCGTAACCTCGAAAACCTTTACACGCAGATTAAAATAGCCGATCAGAACGTAAAGAATGCACAGCTTACATACGATCTTAACCTCGAGCGTTACCGCAATGGCGACCTTACAGGTATGGAGATTAGCCAGTTTCAAACACAGCTATCAAACAAAAAGATCACCTATTCGCAGTCGCAAATCAACTATAAGATTGAGTTGCTAAACCTCAAGATATTGAGTTTATTCGACTTTGAGCACGGAACACCAATCACACCGCTCAAATATACCGACACTGCATCAAATAAAAAAAGAACAGAAGAGTTTAAATCATTTAAATAAGATATCCCATGAAATACAATACACACAAACTATTATTACTTGCCGTAGTAGGTGCAACACTTACAGGATGCGGAGACAAGCCTGAGAGAAAGAACAACGACATCGCTTCGCCCGTATCTGTTACAACGTTAAAGAAAGGTTCGATAAACCGCTTGATTAACACCACAGGTACAGCACAAGCAACAGATAACATCGCCCTAAACAGCGAAATACCAGGAAGCTATATCCTTCAAAAGAATCCCCGCACCAACAAGCCTTATAAATTAGGCGATGCCGTTAAAAAGGGACAACTCATTATCCGCCTAGATGATAAAGAGTACGAAAACAACACCGCTATCCTAGCGAAGAAACTAGCCGTAGAGATTGCCGAACAAGAGCAAGTAAAGCAGAAAGCACTCTACGAAAAAGGAGGCGTAACGCTTACAGAAATGCGTAACTCGGAAGTGAGAGCCACCAATGCACGCTACGACTACGACAACGCGTTAATCAAACTAGAGAAGATGAACGTAGTAGCACCTTTCGATGCTGTAATCGTAGACCTACCACACTACACCAAAGGCGTACGCATGGAGGCTGGCAAACCGCTTGTTGGTTTGATGGATTACGATAAATTGTATATGGAAATCAACCTGCCCGAAAGCGCTATCCGCTACGTAAAACCAGAGCAACCTGTATTTATCACACACTACACGCTTGCAAATGATACCCTTAAAGGGGTAATTAGCGAACTATCGCCAGCCATTAGCAGCGAAACACGTACGTTTAAAGGTAAGTTGCTGATTAATAACAAGAAGCTTAAACTGCGCCCTGGTATGTTTGTAAAAGCAGATATCGTTGTAGACAGAGCCGACTCTACCATTATCATCTCTAAAGATGCTATCTTATCGAACAACAAACGTAAATTTGTATATATTGTAGAGAAGAATACAGCCATCCTGCGCGATATCAAAACAGGATTAGAAGACGAAAACAATGTAGAGATCACTGGAGGACTGAAAGTTGGCGATAACCTCGTGACTAAAGGACACGAAACACTGCGTGAAAACAGTAAGGTGAAGGTTCAAAAATAAGGGTCACTAAACGAACAACATCCCATTCAGCATGAAGAATATAATTAAATTTGCAGTAAAGAATCCCGTAACCATCTTTATGGTTGTGCTGGCAATCTTACTGCTTGGAAAAATATCATACGATCAACTCAGTGTAGACTTGCTGCCGAATCTAAACAATCCGCGCCTGTTTATTGAAGTTAAGGCAGGTGAAAGACCGCCCGAAGAGATCGAAAAGCAATTTATCAAGAACATGGAGTCGCTGGCTATTCGTCAAAGTGATGTAACGCGTGTATCGTCTGTTGTGAAGGCAGGATCGGCACGTATCACCGTAGAGTATGCTTGGAAGAAGAACATGGACGAAGCATTCCTTGACCTGCAAAAGGCACTCAATGGCTTTAACCAAAACAAAGAGCTCGACGAGGTTAAGATTACACAACACGACCCAAACACGGCTCCTGTAGTACTTGTTTCGCTTTCGCACCGCAACATTACAGATATGGCAGAGTTACGCAAAGTAACCGAAAGCTATATCCGTAACGAACTGATTCGTGTAGAGGGTGTAGCAGATGTATCACTTTCGGGCGAGGAGCTTACTACGCTATCCATCCAAACAGATGCCTACAAACTACGCGCTTTTGGCTTGCAGATGGAGGATATTGCAGGGAAGATTACCAGCAACAACCAAAGCATCTCGGGCGGACGTGTAAGCGAATTGGGTATGCAATACTTGGTTAAAAGCTCAACCCCATTCAGTCAGGTAAGCGATTTCGAAAATCTAATTGTAGGGTATAAGCCGATCGTTGCAACAAAAGAGAACGCCAAAAACAGTACGGCTGAGAAAGCGCCTATCTTTTTGAAAGATGTTGCTACCGTGGTGTTTGAGAACGAACGCCCAACGAATATAGTACACATCAACGGCAAACGAAGCATCGGTCTCTCTATCTATAAAGAGATGCAGTTCAACACCGTGAAGGTGGTAGATGGCGTACTCGAGCAATTAGCCGTTATTGAGCAAGCACTACCAGGTTATAAATTTACAGTAATAACCAACCAAGGTACATTTATCAACAGCTCTATCGGAGAGGTTAAAGAGAGTGCTTTGATGGGTATTTTGTTAGCTATCTTGGTGTTGTTTGTCTTTTTACGCCGTTTTGGTACAACACTGATTGTGAGTTTGGCAATACCAATCTCTATTGTTGCTACCTTCAACCTGATGTTCTTTAACGGACTATCATTAAACATTATGACCCTCGGAGGGCTAGCGCTCGGAGCGGGTATGTTGGTGGATAATGCCATCGTAGTAATCGAAAGTATCTTCCGTAATCAAGAGAAAGGACTCTCTACAAGAGAGGCAGCCATTAACGGTACGGCCGAAGTTTCGGGTGCGGTAATCGCCTCAACATTAACTACGATTGTTGTATTTCTACCAATTGTATACTTGCATGGTTCGTCTGGCGAACTATTTAAAGATCAGGCGTGGACGGTAACCTTCTCGCTTATCTCTTCGCTATTTGTCGCTATTTTAGTGATTCCAATGCTATACGATTTAATTATTGGAAAGCAGAATAAAGAGGCAGCCGTAGAAGCACCGAAAGCAAAGAAATCAATTCAACTCAATGGATATGGTAAATTACTGCAACGCTTGGTTAGCAAACGCTGGTGGGTAATTGCAGGATCGGTTGGTCTGATTGTACTTACCGGACTACTCCTACCCTATATTGGTACTGAGTTTATGCCACGTACCACGAGCCAAAGCTTTACGGTCAAACTAAAAATGGCAGAGGGAACACGCCTCGAACGTACAGCAGCAGCAGTAGAAAACATCGAAAACCTACTCACAACCCTTGCGAACGACTCGTTATGTACCATATACAGTCACGTTGGTGAAGGTGCAGGTGGTGAGAATGCAATCTTCGAGGGCGAAAACACAGCCTCGATCAAAGTATTGCTCTCTGCAAGCGCAGCAGCTACACAAGCCGATATTGTAGCGCAACTATCCGAAGCTACAGATAATATTGAAGGCTTAGACCTCTCGTTTGCCGAAGAAGAGAACTCCCTCAGTAGCATGCTTGGCAGCGAAGGCGCTCCGATTGTGGTAGAGGTAAAAGGCGAAGAGCTAGAAGAGCTTCAGCAACTGACCGAAACAATCCAAAAACGCATGCTCGGCATCAAAGGCTTATACAACATCACCACCTCCATCGAGGCAGGTGCTCCGGAGTTAAGCATCGAGATAGACCGCACATTGGCAGGCATGAACAACCTCACCGTAGCAACCGTAATAGGGCAGCTCAAAGAGCAACTCAGCGGAAAAGAGGCTGGCAAGATGGAGTACAGAGGTGAGATGCGTAACATCATCATCAAACTACCCGAAACATCGCTCAAAACACTCGGCGACTTAACCATCAAGAGTGGCGACAAAACATTCTTACTCAGCGAAATTGCGACCATCACGCACACAGCTGCGCCACGCGAAATATTGAGACGCAACCAAAGCCGTATGACCAAAGTAATGGCACACATCGACGAAAATGTAACCCTTGATAAGGTAGCACAAGAGATCCGAAACGAGATGCAAAGCATCGAACTACCCAATAACTACAGCATCACGGTAGGAGGAGAAGAGGAGAAACGTCAAGAGTCGATGAACAGTCTACTCTTTGCCCTTGCACTATCCATCGTACTTGTGTATATGGTGTTAGCGTCGCAGTTCGAGTCGTTACTACATCCATTTACGATCTTACTTACCATTCCACTTGCCGTAGTGGGTGCAATCTTACTGTTCTTTGTAACAGGCACTACAATCAATATGATGGGTGTGATTGGTATTGTAATGCTGGTAGGTATAGCGGTGAATAACTCCATTATCTTGGTAGACAGAATCAACCAACTGATAGCCACAGGAAGCAACCTTACAGATGCCATTGTGGAGGCAGGACAGCAGCGTATTCGTCCAATTATCATGACTACGCTTACCACCATCCTTGCCCTATTGCCCCTAACCTTTAGTTTTGGCGAGGGTGCATCACTCCGATCGCCAATGGCAATCGCAGTAATTGGTGGATTGATCACCTCAACGTTGATGAGTTTGATGGTTATCCCATGTGTATATTATATATTGGAGCAGACCAAACGAAAATTATTTAAAACAAAAAAGGCATGAGCTTTATAATCAATAGAAAGATAACCATCTCCATGATATTTATAGCACTTACCCTCTTGGGGTATGTGTCTTATAAACAACTACCCGTGGAGCTGCTGCCCAACGCCGAACTACCGATGCTGTATGTGCATATCAATGGTGAGCAGGATATGGATCCAGCCTACTTCGAATCCGAAGCCGTGATCCCCATCGAAGGGGCTATCGGCACGATCGAGGGGGTAGATCGCATAGAATCTACCATCAACAGCCGTAGAGCTTCTATTCGGGTAGACTTTAAAAAAGGGTGCAACTTCAAAATGGCATCCCTCAAGCTACAGGAGAAGATAAATGAACGAGCCGCTACCCTACCCGAAGATTTCACTGTCATGGTGCAGAAGGTAGACATCTCTAAGATGAGCAACGCCATGTTCTCACTGCAAGTGCTTGGCACAGGTGGTGTAGATCGTTTGCGCCGTTTGGTAGATACAGAGATCAAAACAGACCTAGAGAACATCGACGGCATAGCCTCTGTGAATGTATATGGCGGACGAGAGAAGGCAATCGAGGTACAACTCGATCCCGAGGCGTGCAAAGCCCTCAACCTCACCCCCTCTAAAATCAGCGGTATACTAAGCCAAAATACACAAGAGAAAGCATTCGTAGGCTTTGCAAACGAAGCCGATCACCAGTATTTTGTACACGTAAATGCACACTACACCCATGTTTCGGACTTAGAAAATATTGTAGTAGCCCCTGGCCCTATCTTTCTGAAAGATGTTGCAACACTCTTTTTTGATCTAAAGGAGGAGACCTCTTACAGTCGTGTAAACGGAAAAGATGCCATCTCGGTATCACTCGTGAACGATTCGCAAGCCAATGCCATCGAACTATCGCACCGTGTAACCGCTGCCGTAGCAAAGATTAATGCCGAGTTTGCCGCACAAGATATAGAGATTATCGTACAGCAAAACACTGCCGAGGAGATGGAAGATAACATCAACCAGATTATCAACCTCGCGTTGGTCGGTGGATTGTTGGCTATCGGTATCCTATGGTTCTTCTTAAAGAACATGCGTTTGGTACTCTTTATCGCCCTTTCGATACCGATATCGGTATATACTGCCTTTAATTTCTTTTACGCCTTTGGTGTTACGATAAACAGTTTAACGCTTGTAGGTATGGCACTTGCAATCGGGATGCTACTCGATAACAGTATTGTCGTACTCGAAAACATCTACCGCCTCTCTGCCGCAGGGTACACACCCGAAAAGGCCGTTACGCAAGGTACTAAAGAGGTATGGCGCTCTATCGTAGCGGCTACGCTGACAACGATTACGGTGTTTATTCCGTTTGTATTTTCGGACAACTTTATGATCGAAATGATGGGACACCACATCGGTGTATCAATCATCTCTACGTTGGTGGTTTCGCTCTTTGTAGCACTCTTCTTTATTCCGATGGTTACCTACGTAATGCTGAAAAAGAATAAGGGTGCGAGCGTATTTTACGAAAAAGTATCCGTCTACCAACGCCCTGTTCAGATATATATCGTACTGCTTAAAACCTGTATGCGTAATCCAGGCAAGACAATCTTCGCTGCCGTAGCAGTGTTTTTTGCCACACTGATATACAGTATCACGACCAACGTGCAGCAGATGAAGCAGGTCGATATAGACCGCATCAACATCAACGTTGCCATGCACACGGGTAGCACACTCGAAAGCACAAACCTTGTGGTTAAAAGCCTCGAAGAGCGATTGGACTCATTTCCTGAGAAAAAGGAGCTTATCAGTCGCATTCAAGAGGAAGATGGTGCGCTAACACTTGTACTCAAAGAGGATTATGAGCAGAGCAGCGACCGCGATATAACCCAAATTAAAGCAGACGTAGAGAGTCGTATCAAAAACATTTCAGGAGCCGAAGTAACCATCTCCGAAGGGATTGGTGGAAACAAAGGTGGCGGTATGTCGGGTATGGGCAACTTTATGCGTATGTTGGGTATTGGCGACAACCGTGAGCGCATCATTATCAAAGGTTCTGATTATGAGATGATGCAGATCGTGGTCGAAGATCTACGTTACTTTATCGACGAACTTGAATTTATTGCACACACAAACGTATCGCACGAGCGCAGACAACCCGAAGTAAACCTCAACTTTGATCCCCTACTCCTTACAGGGTATGAGATCTCTAAAAAAGATATTGCCGAAGGATTAAACGATCTGCAAGGGGAGTTCTCTTCTGGTGCAAAGCTCAAAATTGGTGAAGAGACGTATGATATCATCATCAAAGATAAGCTACCCGAGACAACCCTAACAGGTGATACTGAAACAGAGACGACTAAGAAGAAAACAACAATAGACGACCTAAAGCGCGCACAAATAAGCAATGCCAAAGGGGGCTTGCACGATTTAGAGAGTTTGGCAACGGTGAACAAAGGGAGAGGTAAATCGCAAATCAAACGTGTAAACCAAGATAAGCAGATCGAACTCTTTTATAACTTTGATAAAAATGCACACGAGTCTAAAACCCTCCTCGAAACCTATCGTAAAGATATCGACGAGCTGATTGCCGACTACAACCTACCCAGCGGTGTAGCCATCGAGGTAGTACACGAAGAGGATGCGTTTGAGGACTTTAAATTCCTTATCCTAGCCGCCTTTTTGTTGATCTTTATGATCCTTGCATCCGTATTCGAATCTGTCAGCACACCATTTGTACTGCTCTTTTCGATTCCACTTGCAGGCATTGGTTCGCTCGTAGCCCTGCTTGTTTCGAGCAATAGTCTGCAAAATGCCAATACACTTACAGGATTCTTAATCCTCCTTGGTGTGGTGGTAAACAATGGTATTATCTTGATAGACTACGCCAACATCCTACGCGACCAAGGCTACCGACGTAACCGCGCCCTGATTACTTCGGGACTCTCGCGCATGCGTCCAATTATGATTACCTCCATCACCACCATCGTAGCCATGCTACCGTTGGCAATGGGAGATTCAGAATATGCAGGCGCTATCGGTGCACCATTTGCCATTACGGTAATTGGCGGATTGGCATTCTCTGCCGTGCTTACGCTTATCTTTGTCCCTACCGTAGCGATGGGGTTAGAGAATACAATCGCATGGTATCAGAAGCTATCTAAGAAAACACGCATTACCCACCTCATCATCCTTGTGGCTGGTATATGGGCAATCTATATGTACGGAAACGGACTGCTATGGCAATCTATCTACTTGATTGCACTGGTAACACTGATACCGGGGATGACCTTCTTTGCACAAACAAGTCTTCGCCGTGCACAGAGTCAAGTAATTTCGCCAGATGATGAGATTGAGATCTCGATTCGTAACTTGGTGAAGATCTACGATTGGTCGAGCCGTTTAAATCGCCAGTTCAGCAGCGGAACCAACGTACGCCGCCGTTTGGGATTAGACAACGAATACCATACAGCAAAAGACTTTGTCTCGTCGCTATGGCAATTCGTACTCCTCGGATTCTTACTCTACTTTACGTACGGCTATGTTGATAGTAAGTTATGGATCTTTGTAATGTCGTTCGTAATCTATGGCATGTCACTTTATCTGTGGCGCAAGATACGCGAATACCTCTACTTCAAGTATGCAGAGAATCGCACGGTACGCAATATCAACCGTGTTGTATTCTGGGGTATGCCTGTGCTTATCATTGCTGGTCTTGCGCTACGTATCGAAAATGCCGGACTCGTTGCCCTCATCACCATCCTATGGATGATTGGCGCAGCCATATACGCAACCTCGCACTACCTATATAAAAACGATATCAACATCGAACGTGTTAACGGACGCTTTGCAAACCTGAAACGCTCCCTCTTCCGCATGGTAAAGAGCGTGCCAGTGATTGGCAAGCAACAGAAACCGTTCAAAGCCCTACGCGGTGTATCGTTTGATATTAAAACAGGTATGTTCGGACTGCTCGGACCTAATGGTGCTGGTAAATCTACCTTTATGCGTACCATCTGCGGTATCTTAGAGCAGAGCTACGGAACCATCTGGATTAACGGACTCGACACACGCGAATATAGAGAAGAGCTTCAGAGCTTAATCGGATTCCTACCGCAAGAGTTTGGCACGTACGAGAATATGACCTCGTGGGAATTCCTCGACTACCAAGCCATGCTCAAAGGCATCACCGACAAGGTCGTGCGCCGCGAACGCCTCGAGTATGTACTCAAAGCCGTACACATGTACGAACGTAAAGATGCCCAGATTGGCTCTTTCTCGGGAGGTATGAAGCAGCGTATCGGAATTGCCCTTATCCTACTCCACCTACCGCGCATCTTGGTGGTAGATGAACCTACGGCAGGTCTCGATCCGCGCGAACGTATCCGCTTCCGTAACCTACTGGTAGAGTTGAGTAAAAACAGGATTGTAATCTTCTCAACGCACATCATCGAGGATATCTCTAGCTCATGTAACCAAGTGGTGGTAATCAACAAAGGCGAACTTAAATACTTTGGCGACCCACTCAACATGGTAGACATGGCAGCGGGCAAAGTGTGGACATTCAGTCTCTCGCGTGAGGACTTTGAAGAGCATCTCGACCCTACCAAAGTGGTGCATCACATCCAGCAAGAGGGCTTGATACAGGTACGCTACTTGGCAGTAGATCAGCCGTGGGAAGGTGCCATAAACACCGAAGCAAACCTCGAAGATGCTTACCTTTGCTTACTTAAAAATCTGAAGTAAATAATCTGAAGTAAAAACATTACATGATATGACTCTCAAACAATTAATAGAACTTGCACCAAGCCTGATCAGATATAATCTTCGGATTATATTTGCAGGTAAGTTTATTTGGTTCTTCTTAGCGGCACTGCTATTCTTTGGATTCTTTATCTTTCAGAGTGCTTGGAACCGTGAGGATATGAACGAGGGATTGATCTATAAGCTCCTCTTTTTCCCGAGCTTATTACTGATCTTCTACCCTGCTGTATTCGGTATCCAAAACGACGAGGAGAACCGCATACTCGAGATCTTATTCGGTATCCCCGACTATAAGTTCAAGGTATGGGGCGTACGGTTGCTTATTATCTACATCGCCATCTACTTTATTTTGGTGCTATTTGGCTACTTGGCTACTTGGCTTCTCTACCCTGTAAATCCGTTTACGATGAGCTTACAGCTTATGTTTCCGATCTTCTTTGTCGGCAACCTCGCTTTTATGCTCTCTACCATCACACGTAGCGGAAACGGCACAGCGGTATTGGTCATCATGCTAGGTATCGGCTTTCTCTTTATGGGCGAAATGATGCAAAACTCGTTTACCGACATCTACATCAACCCCTACACCATCCCCCGCAACTTCCACCCTTCGATCTGGCAAAATACGCTCCTCAAAAGCCGTATCTTCCTATTCGCAGGGGCTGTTATCTGGTTTATGATCGGATTACTCAACTTGCAGAAGCGCGAAAAGTTTATCTAACATAACTTAGCTATCCGCTGGCTCGCTGCATAAATATATAAGGCGTATCTATCTTGTTTGTATAAAACAGGATGGATACGCTTTTTTTTGTGTGGTATAATGTAATGGGGATAAAGGATAATGTAGGGGGTGAAAAAAGTGCAATGTTTTGAGTCAAAAAGATAGATGTTTTGGGGTAAAAAGATCTATGTTTTTGACTCAAAACATTGCGGGAGATGGGGGGAAAGATTGCGGGTTTTTGAACACGCTAAAATGATACTCGCTACATTACATTGATGGTCTGCACCTTTTTCTTGTTTGATTAGTGTTTGTTAGGTTCGCCACAATATCAAGCACCTCACATAGCGGTCTCTACGTGATATGCGTTATTTTATGTTGGTGGTTGTTTTACTCGTATTACACTTTCAATCTTTTTTCATCTCGTATCTCAATCTTATTTGTACCTCTAACAGTAATACCTTTCTCTCTCTTTATTTCAGCTAGTTTTGCTGGCGTATGCATAAAATGCTCGAAAGGAGACCTACTTATCGAAGTAGGTAAAGAAATGATATAGTACACATTATGATTAGACAAAATGCTATTG
>CAMQTD010000041.1 GCA_947036995.1 uncultured Parabacteroides sp. | reverse complement strand
TTAATACGTAAAACTACTCCCCCCTAAAAATTCCCTTAACAATGAAGTCCGTGGATACTCTTCGTCCGGAATATAATTAAAGTAACGCAAAAAGCGAAGCAAACGAAAAGCTTCAGCATACTCTTTGTCTGACTCTTGCACCTCCATCAAGATAGATTCTGCAACCTTTCGCAGTGCAGCCAACTCATATAACATAGCACTGTTAAACATTACATCGGCATTCTCTTGGTAAGGAAAAATCCATTTCTCCTCCCCTTTGCGCACACTCTCCCAACGAGCAATCGTATCTTTAGCAGAATATCCCCTAAAACCATAATCGCGTACAATACGCCTAATCAATCGGTTATCAGTTGTTGGAATCCAGTTGTGGCTATCTAACGAGATTGTTGTTAGTGCCGAAACATAAATCTTAAAGGTGAATTTTGGATCAATTAACGCTGTTAACTCAGGGTTTAAGGCGTGGATACCTTCGATAACGAGAATAGAATTTTCACGCATTTTCAATGTATTCCCTTTATAAATACGTTCCCCTGTCTCAAAGCTGAATGTTGGAAGTCGAACCTCTTCTCCTGCTATAATTCGTTTTAAATCATTATTAAATAGCGGCAGATCGACAGAATGAAGCGATTCAAAATCATATTCACCCTGTTCATCTTTTGGCGTATCTTCTCTATTGATGAAATAATCATCTAAAGAGATACTTACAGGATGAAGCAAATTGGTTGTAAGTTGCACTTCGAGACGTTTACACATGGTTGTTTTTCCCGAAGAGGAGGGTCCAGATATCAATACCAAACGCACATCCTCTTTATAACGACTCGCTATCTGTTCTGCTATTTTGGCAATTGATTTCTCTTGCACCGCTTCAGAGACTTTAATAATCTCAGCGGTACGTTTCTCTTGCGTTATCTTATTAAAGTCTCCCACATAGTTAAGTCCAATGGCACGTTGCATGGTGCGATGCTCTTTAAATACATCAAACATCTTCTCTTGGTCGACAAACGCATCTAACATTTCGGGATTAGTTCGATTGGGGATTTGCAATAATATCCCCCCATGATGCGGTATTAAATTAAATAGATGAATATAACCAGTATAAGGAACCAAGCAGCCGTAGAAATAATTTATATTCTCATCTAGCTCGTAGTAGGTTGTATAAAGCATACCTGCTGTTTCAACAAGTAGCGCTCTATCATCCATGCCCTGCGAACGAAAAAGTTTAGCAGCTTCAACGGTCTGTATGTGTTTGAGATGGAAAGCGCTGTTTGCAGTAACAATTTCACACATGCGTTGTTTTAGCTGAAGAATCAGCTTTGGGGTAATCTCCCCCCCATCTTGTATGGTGCAATAATACCCCTTCGAAAGCGGATGCTCTATGTGCAACTTAGCCATTGGCATAAGTTCACTTACCGCTTTAGCAAAGATATGGCAAAGCGAACGAATATAGGCGCGCTGACCAGAAGTAGTTGTATAATCGTTAAATTCTACATCTTTCGCTTGATAACATCTGTAGGTAAGTCCTTCTACTTTATTATTTACGTGTGCATTCATGGCGCAGTATTGCAAAGGTTCGCCAAAAGATTTATACATATCCAATAAAGATGTGCCAATCGGAAAGGTTTGATACGTTTTAGTATTTTTACAATAAATAGTAATTGTTTCTTTCATGATTTTTATCTGTTTCGTGAAGTATTTTATATATATTTGCACCTTAAAGATAGGAATATTATTGAATATATAACTCGCTTAAAATAATTTTAAATGGACTATTCTTTTTTTGATTTCTTGACGCTTATCGGCTCATTGGGATTATTCCTTTATGGAATGAAGATTATGAGTGAAGGGCTTCAAAAAGTTGCTGGAGACAAACTTCGCAACGTACTTTCTGCGATGACAGCAAATCGTGTAACAGGAGTGCTTACGGGCGTTTTGATTACTGCTTTAATCCAGTCATCATCCGCAACTACTGTGATGGTAGTAAGTTTTGTTAATGCTGGACTACTTTCGCTCGCTCAATCCATCAGTGTGATTATGGGAGCTAATGTTGGAACAACAATTACAGCTTGGATCATCTCCATCTTTGGCTTCAAAGTAAACATCAGTGTTTTTGCGATACCATTAATCGGTATCTGTATCCCACTAATCTTTTCGAACAAAAGCAAACGTAAATCATGGGGAGAGTTCTTAATCGGTTTCGCCTTCCTATTTATGGGACTTGACTTTTTAAAGGCCTCAGTTCCAGATCTACAAAGCAACCCTGAAATTCTTTCTGCATTACAAAGTTATACAACGATGGGATATCCATCGATATTACTATTTATGTTGCTTGGAACAGTTTTGACTACCATTGTTCAGTCGTCTAGTGCAACCGTTGCCATCACATTAATTATGTGTACAAAAGGATGGATCCCATTCGAAATGGCAGCAGCGATGGTTTTAGGAGAAAATATTGGAACAACGATTACAGCCAATGTAGCTGCTATTACGGCTAATATCTCTGCCCGTAGAGCCGCATTTGGTCACTTGATGTTTAATATCTTTGGCGTATTTTGGGTCATGATTCTATTCTATCCATACACCGAACTCATCGGATATTTAGTTTCAAACTACGGTCCTGGCGATCCTTATGCGATGACTCAGTTCTTGGCATCGTTAGATCCTGAAACCATTCAGATGATTACAACGCCAGGTCTTACCCTGACCGATCCGCATTTGATTGATCTACAAAAGCAACTTATATCGCTTCAGGTATCCGTTTCTTACGGTTTATCGCTGTTCCATACAATCTTTAATATTGCCAACGTGTTAATCATGATTTGGTTTGTTAAGTTCTATGTATATATCTGTTCTATGATTATTAAGCCTAAAGCTGGAGCTGCAGACGAAGAGGAGTTTCAATTACGTTACATCTCATCAGGCATGCTTTCTACTGCAGAGCTTTCATTGATGCAAGCACGTAAAGAGATTGCCGTATTCGGTGAACGTACACAACGTATGTTAGGTATGGTAAAACAACTTTACAATGAAACAGACGAAACTAAATTCTTGAAGATATACAGCCGCATCGAGAAATACGAAAGTATTAGCGACCGTATGGAGATTGAAATCGCAAACTACCTAACCTATGTAGCAGAAGGACACCTTAGCTCATCTTCTAAAGAGGAGATTCGTGCTATGCTACGTGTAGTTACTGAGATTGAGAGTATTGCCGATTCTTGTAACAACCTTGCACGCGGAATTAAACGCAAAGTGGATGGAAAAGCGAAATTCTCTGACGAATTGAATACCAATGTACATCAGATGTACAAACTTGTAGAACGCGCAATTATACGCATGAACGTGATACTAGAAGCTACAGAAAATTCGCCTGAGGATATCAATCCATCATACAACTTCGAGAATGAAATAAACAACCTGCGCAATCAACTAAAATCCAACAATATGGAAGACGTTGATGCAAAGAAATACGAATACCAAGATGGCGTTTATTATATCGACCTTATTACCGAATACGAAAAACTTGCCGACTACATACTGAATGTAGTACAAGCTGCCGTAACGAAAAAGGCATAACCCATCGCGTACTTAACGCTTATGTACCCCTGCTATAATATAATTGATTAATTATATTATAGCAGGGGTACTGCCGTTTAAAAAGAGTTACTTTACTGCGGTATTGAATAATAACAACCATAACCGCCCCCCATTATCCGAAAACGATCAATAGATTTGCATCTTTCGGGGAATTATTCTACTTTTGTCTTCAACGAATCAATGCATTATTAATTAAACAAACAATAAATATATTCTATGGCTAGTACATCAGATTTCAGAAATGGTATGTGTCTTGATATTGACGGAACATACTTCTTTATCAAAGAATTTCTTCATGTTAAACCAGGTAAAGGTCCAGCTTTCGTACGTACGAAATTGAGAAACGTAGTAACAGGACGTATCCTTGATAAAACATGGAACTCTGGAGTGCGTGTTGAAGAGGTTCGCATCGAGCGTCGCCCTTACCAATTTCTTTATAAAGATGATATGGGTTACAACTTTATGCACCAAGAGACATTTGAGCAGATCTCTATCCCAGGTGAGAGCATCGACGGTGTTGCATTCTTGAAAGAGGGTGATATTGTAGAGGCAATGGTTCACGCTGCAACTGAGACAATCCTTACATGTGAGATGCCTCAAAGTGTAATCCTTGAAATCACTTATACAGAGCCAGGTATGAAAGGCGATACAGCAACAAACACATTGAAGCCTGCAACACTTGAAACTGGTGCAATCGTACGTGTTCCTCTATTCATCAACATTGGTGAGAAAATTAGAGTAAACACAGTAGACGGTGCTTATCAAGAGCGCGTACGCTAAACCGATACACTTATAATACAAGAAAAGAGCCAGTACAGTTGAAGCATGTATTGGCTCTTTTCTTTTGTTTACACCTTACTTACCACCACAAACAGACCACCATATGCCACAAGAAACAACTAAACTTCGGATTAAAGAGTGGGCGGAAGAAGATCGCCCGCGTGAAAAGATGCTCCTTAAAGGGGCTTCGGCACTCTCCAATGCAGAACTAATCGCTATTTTAATAGGATCGGGTAATGCCGATGAAACAGCGGTGGAGCTAGCACAACGGATATTAAAGCATGCCGATGATAATTTAATTCGCCTCAGTCGGCTTACGGTGGCGGAGCTTTCATCAACATTTAAAGGGATCGGACCAGCCAAAGCGATTACGATTGTAGCAGCAATGGAGTTGGCACGTCGTCGTCCACATGAAGAGAAGCCGCAGCATCAGCAGCTCAATAGTAGTGCGCTTGCATATCAGCTGTTCTATCCGCTGTTGTGCGATTTACCGCATGAGGAGCTTTGGGTGGCACTGCTCAATCAGAGTTGTAAGCTGATTGCGAAGGTAAAGATTAGTCAAGGGGGCATTAATGAGACGAGTGCCGATGTGCGGATTGTACTCAACCATGCCATTACGAGCTTTGCAACCTGTATGATTGTATGCCACAACCACCCCTCGGGAAGTGTGAAACCAAGTGAGCAGGATAATCGGTTTACCTATAAGTTGAAAGAGGCGGCAGCGCTGCTCGACATTGCAGTGATGGATCATATTGTGCTATGCGATGGTGCTTATTATAGTTATGCGGATGAAGGGATGTTGTAATTTACGCTGTATTTATCAACAGATTCGCTAACTTTGCACCCATGAAATTCGAACAACTAGATATCAACACCACACTACTCAACAATGCAGTAGCTTGTGGATATACCGATACAACTCCCATTCAAGATCAAGTAATGCCACTGCTTCGTGCCGGAAGTGATGTGTTGGCTTGTGCCCCTACGGGTACAGGAAAAACAGCTGCTTTCCTCCTCCCAATCATGAACGAGCTATTAGGATCTACAGACATTGCAGATACGAAAGCCTTGATATTAGCACCCACACGTGAGTTGGCGCTTCAGATCGGACTTGAAGTGGAGAAGTATGCACGTGACACAGCTATTCGTTACGCCTTAGTGATAGGAGGAGAATCTATTGACGATCAGCTTTACTTGATTAATCGTGGCGTAGATTTAATCGTAGCCACGCCCGGAAGACTGCATCAACTACTCGACGAACAGTTGATAGACCTACGTGCACTTCAATTTCTTGTGATAGATGAGTGTGATCGTATGCTAGATCTTGGCTTCATTACCACCATCCGCAAAATAGTACACAAGCTCCCCAACAAACGACAAACTGCACTCTTCTCAGCTACACTGCAAGAAGAGACGGAGTTATTAGCACGCGAATTGCTGCGTAAACCGATTAAGGTAGAGGTAAAAGCTGCCCCATTGGATATGGCACTCATTAATCAAACGGTCTATTATGTAGACAAACAGAATAAGATGAATCTTTTGCTTCACATCTTGAAGGAAGAAGCCGTTCCCTCTGCCCTCATCTTTGTTCGCACGCGTGCCGATGCCGAAAAGGTAGCCGATGCCTTGCTAAAAGCAGGCTTAGACGCCGCCGCTTTACATGGCGACTTAGAGCAAGTGGACAGACAACATATCTTCAAAGATTTCATGAACAACCGCATCGCCCTCTTAGTTGCTACCGATGTTGCTGCACGTGGAATTGACATCCCCACGCTCACCTACGTATTTAACTACGAACTTCCGAACGAACCCGAAACCTACCTACACCGCATCGGTCGCACAGGTAGAGCAAACAAAACAGGTTTTGCCATCTCGCTATGCAGCAATGCCGAGCTTCGTTTCCTCAAACCGATCAAAGCATTGATTGGAAAGAAGAAATTCACCACCATCGAGCAACACGCATTCTCTTACGCACCACGCGAAAAGGGTACACCACGTAATTCAGCCTCTTTTAAGGGGAATATTAGAAATAAAACATGCGACATAACACAAAGCGAAGATCTATTATAGAATATAGGCAGGTATTACGATGCTCTTTGAGCATTGCAATACCTGCCTATACTATTTTATTTATCTTTTAATTCGAAGGAGAAAACAAAACCAACACAGGATTAGAATCTTCATTCCAACCTTTCAATGCTGCATGTTTCTTCTGAAGAATTAGAGACTCCTCATTATAATTCATTACTGAAACTAATTTGTTTTTAGTTACTGCTTTTATCATAGATATATTTTTGAGAGCAGGTTGATCTTGAAGGGAGATGCGGTAACTCTTTTTCGTTTTATCCTTGGGTACAATTAGATATTCGGCAGAGGGAAAGATAAAAGGTTGGCAAACAAGATAGTCTGACGTTTCATAAATAGAGATAATATCTTTAATATACTTGTGCTCCTTTATGTATTTCATCGGATTCCCTGCCAAAGACTTCAATTCGGAATGCGGTATATAGCGGTTCGACTCCAAATTAATATCTTGCTGCAAATCCCCTTCTTTGTTGAACGTGTAGATCATAGGCATAAAGCGTTCATTATAATACAAAGCATCAGCAGAACGGTATAGCGGATAAGGAGACATGCGTAAGATAGAAATCTCATCTATATCGTTGGTGGTTACTGCTAATAATGTTTTCAAACTACCATCCGTTGCATCCAATAATGCAAGTTTTTGACGTTGTCCCTTTTGTCCAAAAACATCTGATAGTATGAATTTCGTATCTTGCAGACATGCAAACCCTAAAAAATGAACACCTACGGGGATTATCTCAAACTGTTTACTATTTCCTTTTATATATTTTATCAACCGCTTATTGGCATTATCGGCTACATAAACATTTCCTGCTGCATCTACATCCATATCTGTGAGTTCTACATATTCACCTGGTCCGTTGCCCGATTTAGCGATAGAGGAGCGGAAATTACCTTTATCATCAAAGGTAAAGATGGTTTTACTTTTGGATTTATCCATTACGTAAAAGAGTCCATTGCGATACAGCACCTTGTTGGTTTCGCCTATTAAAGATTGATCCATTGTTTCTAAGGGGATGTATTGAACGTCCTTGATTTCCACCTTTTGCAGGTCTGTATTGTCATAGTTTACAACCTTAGTGTTTTCGGCAGCCTGTTTCTCAATGGGTGTGAATGCTGTTGAAAAGAATATTGTACTCAGAAAGAAGTAAGATAATAACTGTTTCATAGGTATATATATTAGTATGGTATTCAGTAGCGTTGCAATGTACTGCAAATGTATTGAACCCACAAACAAGCAAGCGAAAATATACCCCCTATAATTAACATTCATCGGAACGCGCACACGTGGGAAGCCCACTTTTTGCGCCGACGGAGGAATGCGAACTCGTGAGAACCCTAAAACGCCTCTGAGGGAGGAATGCACACGCGTGAGAGGGTTGCCGACCCCTCGGTGAGGGGCAATCGAGCTCGATTCTCACTGTCAGACATGTTTTGAGGGGTAAACGAGCGCGCATTCCTCCGTCAGCGCACAAAGTGGGGTTCCCACGCGCTCTCGTTCCGCTGTCGGAGGTCGAAGTGGGCTTCTCGACTGGTTACTGTAACCCTGCGACGAGTGATTTGGCTGCCTCGGCTACTGTGTTCTCCTCTTTTAGGAGTTGGATGAAGCGGCTGCCTACGATTGCGCCAGCGGCGTGGGATTGGGCGGCGGCGAAGGTTGCACGGTTGGAGATGCCGAAACCGATTAGGCGGGGGTTGCGGAGGTTCATCGCGTTGATGCGTTCGAAGTAGGCGTTGGCTTCGGGGGCAAAGCGTTGTTGTGCGCCTGTGGTGGCGGAGGAGGAGACCATGTAGATGAATCCCGAAGTGTGTTTGTCGATTAGTTCGATGCGTTCGGGGGTTGTTTCGGGGGTGATTAGCATGATGATGTGGACATTGTAGCGTTCGGCGATGGCTTGGTAGGAGTCGCGGTATTCGCCGAATGGGAGGTCGGGGATAATGACACCATCTACGCCTACTTCAGCACATTTTTGGCAGAATGCGTCGAAGCCGTATTGCATGATGGGGTTGAGGTAGCCCATTAATATGAGGGGGATATGGATTTCGTCTCTTACGCCTTGGAGTTGGTCGAAGAGGAGACGGAGGGTCATACCATTACGGAGCGATTCGTTGCTGCTTTGTTGGATCACTACGCCATCTGCCATGGGGTCGGAGAAGGGGATGCCGATTTCTACTAAGTCTACCCCTTCGTTTTGTAGGGCGCTGAGGATGGGGCGGGTGTTGGTTAGCGTAGGGAAACCGGCGGTGAAGTAGACGGAGAGGATACCCGATGGCTTGGTGGCGAATAGGGTTTGTATGCGGTTGGTTGTTGTATCGGTTGTCATATTCTGTTGTTTTTTGGGGGTGATGGGGGTTGTTATTTTGTTGATAAATGTGTTGAGAGCGGGTACATCTTTGATGCCCGGAGCTGTTTCGAATCGGCTGTTTAGGTCGATGGCGTGCAGTTTGGGGTGATGGAGAAGGTGCAACCGTTCTACATCCGCAGGGGCGATGCCACCGCTCAAAAAGAATGGAGTTTCGCCTGTGTAGTGGGAGAGGATTGTCCAGTCGAACTGCTCGCCTGTTCCGCCGCGGAGGGTGTTACCCGAAGCATCTTTCAAGATGCTTTTGGTGTCGAACACGAAGTATTGGCAAGCGGATTGATAGGCTTCTGTTTGCTCAAAATCTGCTTCCGTGGAGATGCTGAAAGCCTTTATCACCTCAACACTTGTGCGCTGAATTGCTTTGCAAAAGGCAGGCGATTCTGTACCGTGAAGCTGCACGAGATTTAAGCCGTAGGCGGTAATCTGTTCATTGATATATTCCTCCGAAGCATCTACAAAAACACCCACTCGGCGGATATTTTCGGGAATTGTTTGCACCGTTTCGGGTGGCAGACCTCCTGCGAAGCGTGCCGAACCTGCGTAGAAGATAAAGCCCATGTAGTCGATTCCCTCCACTGCTGCCACGGTAGCAATATTGTGCGGTTGCTGCATGCCGCATACTTTTATCTGCATGATAGGGCGGCGATAAAGGTTGATAGGGCGGCGGCAGGGTCTAACTCCTTCATAAAATATTCGCCCATAAGGCATCCTGAGAAACCTGCGGCGCGTAAGTTCAATAATGTTTCGGGGGTGGAGATGCCACTTTCGGAGATCTTCAACAATGAGTCGGGTAGTTTGGCGCCGAGGGTGTAGGAGGTGTTCACGTCGGTCGTGAATGTTTTCAGATCGCGGTTGTTGATGCCTACCACGTCTACTTCGGGGCAGATATGTCCAAATTCTTCTTCCGAATGTATCTCTAACAACACTTCGAGACCCAATGCGTGGGCTGCTTCGGTGAGCGTGAACACCTCTTTCGGGGTGAGGATGGCGGCAATAAGCAGCACGAAGTCGGCGCCCATCGCTTTGGCTTGGTAGAGTTGGTAGCTGTCGATGATGAAATCTTTGCGTAGCAACGGCACAGTCGTGAGCGGACGCGCAATCGCAAGATCGAAGAGCGAGCCAGCAAAGAAAGGATCGTCCGTTAGGATAGAGCACGCCGCGGCACCTGCTTGCTCGTAAGCCGGAACGATCAGTTCGGCATCTGCCCCCTCGTGAATCCATCCTTTAGAGGGCGAGCGGCGTTTGAACTCTGCAATAATACCTGTTGATGATGCTTGCAAGGCTTGTTTGATGGAGAGCGTTGTGCCTGTTAATAAGCCGCGCGACTCGAAAACATCGGGCGAGATGGCTGCTTTATGTTTGGCTATTTCGATACGTTTGGCGGCTACGATTTGATCTAATATGTTCATTTTTTAGTTGTTTAGGGTGATGAATTGTTTAAAGGCAGACTCGGCACGGTGGCTTTCGATAGACTCGCGCGCTGCAAAGATACAATCTTCTATCGAAAGGGTGGTGTCTATTGTTTGGATGGCAAAGGCGGCGTTCACGATTACACAGTTTGTTTGTGCGGCGGTGGCTTCGTTACGGAGCACGGCATCAAAAATCTGTTTGGCATCATTGATGGATGTTCCGCCGTCCAACTCCTGCATGGTGCAGCGCTTTAAGCCGATCTGTTCGGGTGTGTAAAGGCGTTCGCCCTGTCGGGTGATTACCTTAAAGGCATCGGTTAGCGAAATCTCGTCGTACCCATCGAGGGTGTGGACGATGGAGAAATCTACCGCCGTTTGCTGATAGAGGTAATTATACAAGCGTGCCAGTTTGAGGTTATACACCCCTAGCAACTGCCGCTGCGGCGTAGATGGGTTGACGAGCGGACCGAGCATATTAAAGAACGTACGCACACCCAATGCCTTGCGCACAGGGGCAACCTGTTTCATGGCTGGATTAAAGAGGGGTGCGTGTAGATACGCCATATTGCAGGTCTCGAGCGAGTGGGTCAGACGGCTTTGGTCGGCAGTGAATTTCACGCCATGCGCTTCCATCACATTCGATGCACCGCTGATGGAGGTAGCACCATAATTACCATGCTTCACCACCTTGTAGCCTGCACCTGCAACTACAAAACTCGCGGCGGTGGATACGTTGAACGTATTTTTATTATCGCCTCCCGTACCCACAATGTCGATGGGGTTGTAGGCGGAGAAGTCCAGCGGTGTGCAGAGTTCGAGCAGTGCATCACGGAAGCCTGCCAACTCATCCACAGAGATACTGCGCATTAAAAAGATGGTGATAAAGGCGGATACTTGCGCTTCGTTGAATGCGCCAGCGGTCATGCGCAGGAGTATCTCCTTCGCCTCCTCTTTGGTGAGGAATTGATGTTCTATAAGTCTGTATAATGCTTGTTTCATGTTGTTTGAATGTGTCTGTTATTTAGTATCGTTTACGTGTTGAGGTGATGCCTCTAACCAGTTCTTAATAATCGCTTCGCCTCTTGGGGTGAGTACCGATTCGGGATGAAACTGTATCCCCTCAACATTGAAGGTGCGGTGGCGGAGTGCCATGATGGCGCCTAGTTCGTCTACGGCTGTTATCTCCAAACAGTCGGGGAAAGCATCTCCCGATACTGCCCAAGAGTGGTAACGCCCCACCTCGAATTGTTTGGGCATACCGTTGAAGAGCGTATCTTCAGAAAGCACATAGAGCGGCATGGCTACACCATGGTAAACTTTAGCGAGGTTCACAAGCGTTGCGCCAAACACTTCGCCGATTGCCTGATGCCCCAAACATACGCCTAAGATGCTTTTCGTAGCGGCATAGCGACGGATTACATCCAACAAAATGCCTGCTTCGGAAGGGATACCAGGTCCGGGGGAGAGGATAATTTTATCAAACGCCTCAACGGCATCGAGCGTAATTTGATCGTTGCGGTGCACTTCGATGTTGGTGTATCCGAGAGCCTTCACCATATGGTGTATATTGTAGGTGAACGAGTCGTAATTGTCGAGTAGTAATATCTTTGTTGTTTGCATGGGATGTTAGTTTTTAAGTGTTGAGGCTAAGTCTATCGCTTTCTTTAGTGCGCCGAGTTTGTTGTTTACCTCTTGCAGCTCCATCGCTGGAACAGATTTAGAGACCACGCCTGCGCCTGCTTGGTAGTAGAGCGTACCGCCTTTACTTACAAATGAGCGGATGGTGATGGCTTGATTCACATCACCATTAAAGCCAATATACCCGATACAACCACCATAAGCGCCACGATCTTGTTGCTCAATGCTACTAATCAGTTGCATCGCCTTCACTTTGGGCGCACCCGAAAGGGTACCAGCTGGGAAGGTATCGGCAAATACACGCATGGGATTTGCCCCCTCGGCAAGCGTACCACTCACGCGTGAAACAAGATGAATCACGTGCGAGTAGAATTGCGGCTCTTTAAAGAAATCAATCTTTACGCCCGAAGCGTGTCGGCTGAGATCGTTGCGGGCGAGGTCGACAAGCATCACGTGTTCGGCATTCTCCTTTGGGTCTTGCAGCAGTTGTTCTGTGAGTTCGCGATCTTTGGCATCATCACCTGTGCGCTTAAATGTGCCTGCAATGGGGTCGATCGAAGCTTCACGCCCTGTTATCTTACAGTGTGTTTCGGGGGATGAACCGAAGATGCGGAACGATCCGAAGTCGAAATAAAAGAGATAAGGCGATGGGTTGACCGAACGGAGGGCACGGTAGACTTTAAAATCATCCCCTGTAAAGTCTTGCATAAAGCCACGCGAGAGTACCAACTGAAAAACATCGCCACGCATACAGTGCTTGATGCCTTGGGTAACCATCTCTTTGAAGGTTTCTCCCGATATATTTGTGCGCTCTTCTCCTTTGGTGGCGAAGTTATAGGCGGAGTAGTCGCGGTTGTTAAGCAGCGACTCGATGAGTTCGATTTGGCTTGTGGCGTTGTCGAAAAGGTTCTCCACAATGGTCAGCTCGTTCTTGAAATGGTTCACTACGATCATGTAGCGGTAGAGGATGTAGAGCATTTCGGGAATATCCGAACCAGCGGTAGGGTGCTGCATCGTCTCCACAGGTTCGATGTAGCGGATGGCGTTGTAAGAGGTATAGCCTAAAAAGCCGTTTATTGTGCTGCCTCCGTGTTGCTGCGTGTTACCGTCCACTTCTTGAAAGCGCGTTAGGTATTGCTGCAAAATATGGGGGAGATCGTCACCCTTTTGTAGGGGATAAACGTTTACAAAACCGTTGGGGTACTGCTCAGTTACAGTGCCGTGATTCACCTCAAAGCGTGCAATGGGGTCGATACCGATAAAAGAGAAACTATTCTCGCCACCGTGAAAGTCCGAACTCTCCAAAAGGGCAGATTCGGGGTAGAGGTCGCGCACTTTGAGGTAGATACCTACGGGCGTTTGTAGGTCTGCCAAAATCGTTTTGCGTGCGGTGCGGTAGGTATGTTGTGTGTTGTGTATCATTGTGCTGCTTGTTTAGCGTCTTTATTCATATGTTCGATGTATGTCTCCATATCCTTGTCTCCACGTCCAGAAACGGTAAGCACCACGATATCCGAAGGCTTAAACGTATGCTTCGCCAAGATACCCAAGGCGTGGGCAGATTCAATGGCAGGGATAATCCCTTCGAGGCGTGTAAGTTCGAAAGCGGCAGCCATCGCTTCGTCATCATTGATGGCGATTACTTCCGCTCTTCCTACCTGCGCTAAGTGTGCGTGGATAGGTCCGATTCCTGGGTAGTCTAATCCAGCAGAGATGGAGTAGGGTTCTTCTATCTGACCATCTTCACTCTGCATCACCAAGGTGCGTGATCCGTGGATAATACCTGTTGTACCTAACTGGATGGTGGCGGCAGAGAGACCTGTCTCTACGCCCATACCACCTGCTTCGGCTAAAATGATTTTAACGGCTGCATCGTCTAAGAAGTGGTATATTGTACCTGCGGCATTGCTTCCTCCACCTACACAGGCGATAAGGTAGTCGGGGGAGGTGCACCCCTCTTTTTCGAGCAACTGTTTTTTAATCTCTTCGCTAATAATTGATTGCAGACGAGCTACCATATCGGGATAGGGGTGAGGTCCTACGGTAGAGCCTATGATGTAATAGGTGTCCGAAGGGTTGCAGCACCAGTCACGGATGGCTTCGTTGGTTGCATCTTTCAAGGTCATATTGCCCGAGATGGCAGGGCGTACGGTTGCGCCTAACATTTGCATTTTCTGTACGTTGGCGTGCTGACGCTCCATATCGGTCTTGCCCATATATACGATGCACTCCATGCCCATCAAGGCGCAAACGGTGGCAGTGGCTACACCGTGTTGTCCGGCGCCAGTTTCGGCAATGATGCGCTTTTTTCCTAAGTGTTGGGCGATTAATATTTGACCTATGGTGTTGTTAATCTTGTGTGCACCGGTGTGGTTGAGGTCTTCGCGCTTTAAATAAATCTTACAGCCATACTGCGCTGAAAGTCTTTTGGCAAGGTAAAGGGGGGAAGGTCTGCCTACGTAGTCTCTCAAAAGTTGGTCGAAAGAGGCTTTGAACTGTGGGTCGTTGATAACCTTGAGGTAATTATCCTGCAACGTCTGTATACAACCATGTAGAATTTCGGGGATGTATGCTCCACCAAACTCCCCATAATACCCGCGTTTGTCTACTTTAAATGTACTGTTTACGTTATCCATTGTCTTATATATTTTAGTTGTTTAATCTGTTACTGAGGTATAGAAACGAAAAAAGGCCTATCGTGAGTACGATAGACCTTCTTTGAAGTATGATAAAAAGTTACATTTAACTTATACACACGAAGCCACGCTCACAATCTGATAATTGTAAGTGCCACCACCAATATGTATTTAATAACTGCATCTGTTTTTTTATTTGTTTCGGGTGCAAATATACACAAGATTTGGATATAACAAACCAAATCGCCCTTTATTTTATTTCTTTAAGGATACGGCTACCTTCGCCAATAAGAAGAAACCGACCAATACCAAAATAATAAACGCACCCGAAGGTACATTCAAGTAGTAGGAGAGCAATAACCCTGCTACACACCCTGCAAAGCCTACTACAATGGAGTAAATGGCAATCTTCGCGAAGTTAGCCGTAAAGAGATTGGCAGTCATCTGCGGCAATGTAAGCAGCGACATTAACAACATAATACCGACCAAACGAATCGAGAGCACAATCGTTATCGCCACAAAAAGCATCATCGTGTACTCGATCAACTTAACAGGTAGGCGTTGCGTTGCAGCAAAATCACTATCAAAGGATACATAAATAATCTCTCGAAAGAATAGCCCCACAAACAGCAGCAATACCGCTGCAAACAGTGCAATCCATACAATATCCATTGCCGTAATGGTTAAGATATTGCCAAACAGAAAGGCATTCAAGTTGGGTGCAAAGCCAGGTGTTAGGAATATAAAGATAACCCCTAGCGCCATCCCCAACGCCCAAAAGGCTGCAATGGCAGAGTCTTCGCGCACGCCATGCCGCTTCGACATAAACTCCACCCCAAAGGCTGAAGCAATGGCAAATACCAATGCCAATAAGATCGGATTGCTATTCAAATAAAACCCTAAGCCAAGCCCACCAAAAGAGGCATGCGTAATCCCTCCACTGATAAATACCAGCCTACGGGTTACGATGTATGTACCCACAACGCCACAAACAATGGCGGTAAGCAGACTTCCTAACAAGGCGTTTTGGAAAAAGGCGTAACCTAATAGATCTATCATTACTCGTTGTTCTTATTTAAGAAATTCTCTTGTGTATGTGTACGGCGCTCGCCAACGATAAGCAGCGCTTCGTCTTTTAACTCGTCGGGAAACTCAATCTCCCTAAGCTGAAGACTTCTGAGCCAACCTGCCACCTCAACATCCTGCAACGAATAGAGAATCTCCCGAAAGGCATCTACCTGTTCGGGGGTATATTCGTCTGAGTAGATGCCGTGATAGGTGTCTAACTCTTCATCTTCATAATACTCTATCTGCTGACTTACTGCTGCTAACAGGCTATCACGTTCACATACTTCGTGCGAACCGCAACACTCCTCAGGTAGCTCTGCTGCCTCAGGAATCTCTGTTATCTCGCCTCGCTCAAGCTGCTGCTCTAACGCTCGGTTTCTGAAATATCCTGCGATGGCTGCAAATATGCCTAATATTACAATGCCTACTATAAAAACCCACATAGCTGTACTTTGTTTATAATGGTTGGTTATTTATCTTGATTTGTTGTTTCACGCAATACCTCGATGGCAAAGCCTGCTTGCTTTAGATCCTCCCAATAGGTTGGGTACGACTTGCTCACTACGGATGGTTCTGCAATGGTAGTGCTGCCTGCCTCTGTGAGTGCGATCGGGGCAAATGCCATTGCCATGCGGTGATCTTCGTAAGTGTCTATAACGGGCGATGCTTCGGGTGTGCAACGTTCGCCTGTCCATTCCAAGATGCTATCTTCGGAATCGTATAATACGTAACCGAGTTTTCGCACCTCTGTTTGTAGAGCGGCAATGCGGTCGGTCTCTTTGATGCGTAGGCTTTGCAGTCCAGTAAAGCGGAAAGGGGTGTTGCTGTATAGGCAGGCAACAACGAATGTTTGTGCCATATCGGGTTCGTTCACAAAGTTGTAATCTAACTGTGTGCAACGTTTTTCGCCTTTAATCAGCTTTACGCCTTGCGGTGTAAACAGGGTATCTACGCCTAACTCGGCAAAGAGTTCTACCAAATGAGCATCGCCCTGCAAGCTATCTTTAAAGAGACCAAGCAGTTCGATCTCTGCCGTTGGTGCAAACAGTGCCGCCTCGTACCAATACGATGCAGCAGACCAATCCGACTCTACTTTGAAAGGGATTGGGGTGTATGTTTGTGGTGCAATCTCAATGGTTTGTCCCTCCCATAGGCTGGTAACGCCGAACTGCTTCATCAACTGAAGCGTTAGGTTGATGTAGGGCTTCGAGATAATATCTCCTTCGAGGTGAAGTTTCAATCCCTTCTCCATCATAGGTGCAACCATCAATAGGGCTGATATATATTGTGAGCTTACGCCTCCATTCAATGAAATCTCGCCACCTTGTAGGGCGCTTCCGAATATTTTCAAGGGAGGATAGCCTGCTTCTTCGAGGTATTCGATGCGTGCACCAAGCGTGTTTAGCGCCTCAACTAATATTTTGATGGGGCGTTGCTTCATCCGTTCTGTGCCTGTAATGGTCCACTCACCAACGATCTTAGATAAGAATGCTGTTAAGAAACGCATGGCGGTGCCCGCTGCCTTGATATCGAAATGCGTTCCATCAGAGTCGAGCGCACGTAGCATCACCTGTGTATCATCACAAGCAGAAAGATTTTCCATATCGTAAGCGCTATAACTCAGTGCATGTAGCACAAGCACACGGTTACTGATACTTTTAGATGCCGGAAGTTGAACCTCTGTTGTTATGGAGGTTGGAGCTGTTATTTTATATTTCATCACACCAATATTGTTCTAATGAATAGCTATACTACTCTTATGTTTGAGATACAAAAGTACCTATTTTATTTGTATTCTCTCACCTCAAGGGGCAATAAGGCTTATAGTTATCATAATAATTGCTTACTTTGTATTCTCAAAATATGTAAGCAACGCGTTGTTATGATTATAATAAAAGATATAGAAAAACTGAATCTCCCTCTGCTCACTGCCACCATTGGCTTTTTCGATGGGGTACACGTAGGGCATCGGTTTTTGATTGAAGAACTAAAAAGGGAGGCACGTCTGCGCAATCTCCCTTCGGCTGTGATTACCTTCCCCGAACATCCGCGGGCAGTGCTCCATGCCGATTATCAGCCTAAACTATTAAATAGCTTAGCCGAAAAGATGGCGCAATTAGCAACTACAGGGGTCGATTATTGTATCTTACTTCCGTTTACCGAGGCGTTGTCAAAGCTATCAGCGCAGCAATTTATTCAAACGATTCTACGTGAACAGCTACAGGTATCTTCTTTATTGATTGGATACGACCACCGCTTTGGACACAACAGAGCAGATGGTTTTGAGCAGTATGTATCGTATGCCGCAGCGTGTAGTATGGAGGTGATTCAAGCGGCTGTATATCCGACAACGACTATCCATGCCAGCTCTTCGGAGGTACGTAAATTAATCCTCGAAAGCAATATCAAAGCTGCCAACGAACTACTTACCTATAGCTACGCCCTCACTGGATCTGTTACCGAAGGGCATAAAGTAGGACGTACGATCGGCTTCCCAACTGCCAATATCCACCAAATTGATCCGCACAAAATAATCCCCCCAATAGGTGTATATGCTGTGCAGGTTCAAGTAGAAGAGCAGCTCCATAACGGCATGCTCTATATCGGCAACCGCCCCACCCTCGATGATGGCGAACATATAACAATAGAGGTAAACATCTTCGATTTCGATCAAGATATATACAACAAAGCAATTACGGTCTACTTCAAAGAGTTTATCCGTGGAGATATGAAACTGCCCAACCTAACCGAACTCAAAAAGCAGTTAGCAGCAGACCTCGAAACCTCCAAACAAATTTTATCAACACACAACAAACAATAAAATGGAAACATATTATCACGCTATAGACCTACTTCAACAGCTGATTACCATCCCCTCGCTCTCACGTCAAGAGGATGAAGTAGCACAATTCCTTCTCGCTGCATGGGAAAAGGATGGACACACCGTACACCGCAAAGGCAACAACCTCTGGGTTTACGCTGCACCGCATAACCCCAACAAACCAACCATCTTGCTCAACTCGCACATCGACACCGTAAAACCTGCCGCAGGATGGGTAACAGACCCATTTACCCCAACCATAGGGGCAGATCAGCGCATCACAGGTTTAGGCAGCAACGATGCAGGGGCAAGTGTCGTATCGCTATATGCCGCATTTTGCGAATTAGCCAAATTAGAGCAACCGTATAACTTAATCATGCTTGCCTCTTGCGAAGAGGAGGTGTCGGGTGCAAATGGCATCACATCCGTACTTCCTGAACTCCCAACAATCGATTTTGCTATCGCAGGCGAACCTACCGAAATGCATCCAGCCATAGCCGAAAAGGGGTTGATGGTAGTTGATTGCATCGCCAAAGGAAAATCGGGACACGCTGCACGCAACGAAGGTATCAATGCAATCTCAGTAGCAATACCCGATATTCAATGGTTTAACACCTACCAATTCCCACAATTCAGCGATCTGTTAGGTCCTGTTAAAATGAGTGTTACCCTAATAGAAGCAGGCACACAACACAACGTTATACCCGACCGCTG
>CAMQTD010000040.1 GCA_947036995.1 uncultured Parabacteroides sp. | reverse complement strand
AACAAAGAGATAGCAGTGGATAAAAAACAGTACATAAGTGGTATTCTAAAGAAACAAGGATATATAAGCATTGAGCCTGTATTAAACAAGCAAGTTGATTTTGCAATGGAGTTCTATGCCGATGGTAAAGGTAATGTTAACTACGTGGGGCTATCACTATTCAACACAGCAACACAAGGAGGATATACAGGGAATTTTGTGGGGGAACAAACTGATATTACAGAAAAGCTGTCAAATTGGGTGGATATAAACGTGCTTAATCAAGTAAAAGAGGCTATTGAAGCGCAATTAAAACTAAACTATGCAACAACATATCAAGGATATTTAGGTGTTGATATGATGATCTATCAAATAGGAGAGGGGAGATATAAAATTCATCCATGTGTAGAGATTAATATGCGCTATACAATGGGATTGGTAGCTTTGCGATTAAGCGAGAAAGTTGTACAAGCAGGCTGTAGAGGGCAATTTAATATCTCATATTATCGAGATAAAGGCGAAGCATTAACAATGCACCATGCAATGCAAAAGCAACATCCTACTCAAATGAAAGCGGGTAAACTTTGTGCTGGGTATCTAAATCTTTGCCCGATTGACAAAGATACATCCTATTGTGCAACGCTACTTATTTCGAACGTATAAGATTAATAAACTCTTCTCTGGTTTTGGATTGTTCGAAAGCACCTGTGAAATCAGAAGTCGTAGTACTTGAATTTTGTTTTTCGACACCACGCATTTGCATACACATGTGTTGTGCTTCGATAACAACCATCACTCCAAGTGGATTAAGCGTGTTTTGTATGCACTCTTTAATCTGTGTAGTTAATCGCTCTTGTACCTGTAAGCGGCGCGCAAATACATCTACAATACGTGGTATTTTGCTAAGTCCTGTAATGTATTGATTGGGAATGTAGGCGATATGTGCTTTACCAAAAAAGGGAAGCATGTGGTGCTCGCACATTGAAAAAAAATCAATATCTTTTACAATAACCATCTGTTTGTATTGCTCTTGAAACATGGCTCCAAGTAGAATTTGTTCTGGATCTTCTTGATATCCTTTAGTCAAGAATTTCATGGCTTTGGCTACACGCTCTGGGGTTTTAATTAAACCTTCTCGCGCGTTATCTTCTCCTAGAAGCTTGATTATTTCTTTATAATGTACGGCTAATTGCTCTTGAATCTCTTCAGTGCTCATTTCTTAATTTCTTTAGGCTAAAATAATTACTCTATAATTGAATCTTTACATTGTCTTTTACGATGTACATCTCTTTAGCAAATAGAGGAAAAGCCTCCTTAAGTTGACGTTGCAAGATAAAAGCTTCTTCTTTAGAACGGAAATCTCCAATACGGAGCTTCCAAAATGGAGCTGTATAGCTAACATAGGTTGTTAGCTCTGGAAAGAGTTCTTTGATTTGTTTCTCTTTTTGAGTTGCTTCTTCTTTAGATAAGCGCTGATTGTTTCCTGAAAATACTTGCGTACGATATCCATTAATCATTAAATAGCGCTCTTCTTCTTTATTCTCAATGTGTTCTCCACTGAGGTACTGTCCAACAAGTTGTTTGATTTTAGGATCTTGTGTTATTGTAACACGTCCTTTATCAGGTGCATTGCGCTCCAAAGCATCGAAGATCGTTGCTTTTTCTTGAACCACAGTTCTTACTTGTTCCTGTGCCGAAAGCATTGAGATGGAAGCAATAAAAAAAACAAATATGTAAATAGGTGAAGACAACCTTACCATAACTCCTATATATCTTTGTAAATAATAGATTTGAATAAAAAAAGAGACGAACACCTTTATAAATTTATAAAGGTGTTCGTCTGTATTAAGCTAATATCAAAATGCTTCGATAATAGGCATAAATTTGTCTACAGCAAGAGCTGCACCACCAATCAAACCACCATCAACATCAGGATTAGCAAATAATTCTTTTGCATTAGCACCATTACAGCTACCTCCATAAAGGATAGAGCAATCGTCAGCTACAGTTGCGCCATATTTAGCAGCTACTGTTTGACGGATGAATGCGTGAATCTCTTGTGCTTGTGCAGCAGAAGCAGTTTTACCTGTTCCGATAGCCCAAACTGGCTCATAAGCTAATACGATTTTACCAAACTCTTCTGCAGATAGGTTGAATACTGAACCTTCGATTTGAGCTTTAACCACGTCAAAGTGCTTACCAGACTCTCTCTCTTCCAATACTTCACCAATACAAAAGATAGGAGTTAAACCATTAGCAAGCGCTAACAATGTTTTCTCTTTCAATGTAGTTTCAGTTTCTCCGTAATAAGCACGTCTCTCAGAGTGACCTAAGATTACATACTTAGCACCTGTTGAAACAACCATAGCAGCAGAGATTTCGCCAGTGTATGCACCGCTTACTTTGTCTGCACAGTTTTCTGCAGCTACACCAATCTTAGTAGTGTCAATTGCTGCTGCAATACTTGCAAGGTGAGTTGCTGGTACACCAATAACAACATCACAATTGATTGCTTTGCCTTTAAGGGCAGCGTCTAATTCTTTAGCTAACTCCAAACCTTCGTTAAGGGTTGTGTTCATTTTCCAGTTTCCTGCAACAATATTCTTTCTCATAATTCAATAATATATATTATATAAAAATAAATTCTCTCTTTATTGGATATTTTCGGCTGTCGGAACGTCTTCTTTCTTACGGCGACGCTTATGCTTTAAATAGTCGTATATCCAAATGAGCAACAAAGGTATAGTAAAAGTTAATATGTTGTTCATCATCCGACCATCTTCTTCTTTTTTAACCACCTCGTGATTCAAATATCGACTCATTGTAGCTTCGATCAGATTCTCCTCTGGAAGCTGCTGATGCGCCCATTTCTTTAATATAGTACCGCCTTTGAGTAATACAAGCCCTGGATTACTCCGAATAATTGTTTTCAGCGTAATCTTATCTGTAAAAGCAAAAGGATATTCTGCTCCTGTATTATTTATCCATTCTTTAATCTCATTTTCGGAAGAGGCTGTTAAGCAATAGAATTGATTGCCTTCAGCTTGTGCATAATCATACACAGCATTGTATCGTTCTATTTCTGAATCACTCGCTTCAGCGAGTGAGGGCGAGATAAAAAGAAATACGCCAACAGTATCTTGTAGTATTTGCTCCGTTATATCATCTTCTTGCGCATCAACAATTGAAAAATCAGTGATGGCAGGAATATAACCTGGTTTAATAACCTCTATTTTTTGTTCTACAAATGTCCATGTTGTATCATCTTGTGGATAATCTTCGAGCGCAAATGTTTTCTGAACTCCATCTTTCTCCATTATAAAGCTATAACGCTCTTCTGCGACAGGTGCATCGTGAGGAATATGCATTGCTTCAGCTATATTTACACCTACCTTATAAGGTCTGAAATCTATAATTGGAAGTTTTGTGTAATTGCTATACGTAAAGCCATTAACGAATAGGTAACTGAAAAGTGCTACAAACCAATAAGCTTTAAATGTATAAAACGAATGGAGCTTTTTACGATAAGAGAATGCTGTAAATGCAGCAGCTAATAAAAAGATGTTTTTGAAAAATGTTTGCCAATTCGTAATTATAACGGCATCGCCAAAACAGCCACAATCAGATACTGGATTAAAGATGGCTAGATAAAGGGTAAGCGGTGTCATGAAGAGCATCACTAGCAGTGCAAAAAAGGAGCTATAACCCCGATATGCACCCAGCAGAAGACAAACACCTATAGTAAATTCTACAGCAGATAGTTGCAAAGAGAATAATAGTTCGAACTGATGAAGCCAATCCAATCCAAATGCAACGAAGTAGTCGTGGAATTTATGTACTCCTCCCATTGGATCGATTGCTTTGACCAATCCAGAGAAAACAAACACAACTCCAACACATACGGCCGAAATCCTTGCTAAAATCTGTTTTACAAGCTCTTTATCCATCTTATTATCGTATTACGATTCAAATTCAAGTTTAATCAATCCAAACAATGCATAGTTAATCATATCCATGTAGTTGGCATCTATTCCCTCAGAGACTAATGTTTTGCCGTTATGGTTCTCAATCTGCTTTGTTCGGTAGATCTTCATTAAAATAAGATCTGTGTACGAGCTAATGCGCATGCTTCTCCAAGCCTCGTCATAATCATGATTTTTAGCATACATCAACTCTTTTGTTTCGGTCATATAGCTATCGTAAAGCTCAATAATTTGTGCTTCGCTTATATCCATGCTATCTGCATAACCATTTTTCAATTGAATAAGTCCGATAATTCCATAGTTTACAATGGCAATAAATTCAGGCTTAATCCCTTCATCCACTTTACTAAATCCTTTGATTTCGATACTACGAATACGGTTCGCTTTGATAAAAATTTGATCCGTAACAGATTGTGGACGCATAATTCTCCAAGAAGCGCCATAATCTTTTAGTTTATTCGTAAAAAGCGCTCTGCAAGTAGCAATTACTGTTTCGAATTGTTGTTTTGTATCTACCATAATTTTATCTAAGCTATGTTGTAAACCGTTTATAAATTAATAAAAAGGCACAGAACCTTTGGATGGAATCTATGCCTTTCTTCTTTATGCTCTATTTCTTTTGATTAATTTTAAGAACAACGAATGGCACGTCCGAGTTTTAATGTCGTTCTAGGTGTAATGTTATTCATTCTACAAAGCGCCTTAACAGACGTTTTATATCGAATAGCAAGAGCGCCTAACGTATCATTTTGTTTGATTTTGTGATATGTAGCAGTCGAAACTATTTCACTTTTTTGAGTTACTTTAGCGGATTTAGTTTCCGTTTTCTTCGCTATTGTTTTGGCATGTGCTACAGTTTTAACTTCAACTTTCGATGTTGTTACTGGTGCTGCATAGCAAATTGATCGGTTTAGTGCAAGGATTGTTTTTGTTGATATACCATTCAATCGACATAAGTTACTCACTGTTGTTCCATAACGGTGTGCAATTTTCCCTAATGAATCACCACGTCTTACACGGTGGTAAGCCATTTTATTGCTTGAATTTGTATATATATTTGTTTTTCGCCCATTAACTTTGAGGTTTCTAAAAACGAAAAGATCTTGATGTTGAACTTCATTTTTAAAGTCAATGATCTCGGCTGGGTTGATAGGCTGCCCTAAAAAGCGTGTTTCAAAGTGTAGGTGCGAACCTGTCGAACGTCCTGTATTACCTCCTAATCCGATAACTGTACCCGCTTTCACATAATCATTTTCTTTTATAATTTGTCTAGAAAGGTGACCATAAACAGTCTCCAATCCATTTGGATGGCGAATTACAATATATTTACCATAACCTCTTCGATCAAATGCTACAATGCGCACACGTCCCGAAAATACAGAACGGATTGTATCACCCGTAACAAGATCTAGGTCAATACCTTTATGCATACGGCGACGGCGTGGACCATATTTTGATGTTATACGTGTAAAACTATCAAGTGGATAAACGAAAGATGCACAATCAATCTCACAAGAATCAGGAAGTGCGATATTACCACCACTACGCGTAGGGTCTACATATTCGTTTTCCCACGAGCCATAATATTCATCTGCTGGATAAAGAACTGCTTCGTTGTTTAATGCAGAGATTAGCGTTATGCTGTTAATTGTAGACAACTCCTTGATTGCCATCTCTTTTTTGAACGATACACGATCTGCAATAAGACTATTCATTGCATCATGTGTTACCACAGGAATGGCGCCCGTTGGGGGCGTTGTTGTTTTGGCGTCAATAGGTTCTGCAGCAGAAGCTAAAAAAGAGAAGCATAAGCATGCAGAAGTTATTAACTGTTTAATCTTAAATTCCATTATTTTTTATTCATAATTACAGACATCCATTTGGCAGATATCTTGCTTAAAAAAATAATTTCTCCCCACACAAGTTGTCCATATAGAACCTAAATCAAAGCTGAAGAGAAATTACATTCCTAAATTCATGACAAAGATCGGTATTTATCAGCAGAATAGCAATCTTTCAATAGAATAAATGCATTAATTTATGTTGTTTCTTAGCTAATCATACCCCAGTTTATTTTTTTAGTAAACAGTTGAGCAAGTCGTTGTTGTAAGCAGCGATTTGATGGATGTTCAAGCATTGGATCCATTGCTAACACTTCGCTTGCTATATCACGTGCAAGCTGAAGTAACTGACCATCAGTTGCTAGATTGGCTATTTTAAGATCAATCCCTTCACCACTCTGTCGCGTACCTTCTAAATCGCCATACCCTCTTAATTTAAGATCAGCTTCGGCTATTTGGAAACCATCGTTGGTTGCAACCATTATTTCGAGGCGTTTGCGTGTTTCGGCAGAGAGTTTAAAACTAGAAGATAAAATACAATAAGACTGATCGGCTCCACGCCCTACACGTCCGCGTAACTGATGTAATTGCGAGAGTCCGAACCGCTCGGCACTTTCGATAATCATAACAGAGGCATTGGGTACATTTACACCTACTTCAATAACCGTTGTAGCCATCAATATTTGTGCCTCGCCAGAACTGAATCTTTGCATTTGCGCTTCTTTATCTTTAGGCTTCATCTTTCCATGTACCATGCATACGGTGTAACTTGGAAAAAGCTCTTGATAAAGTTCGAATCCAGCTTCAAGATCCTTGTAGTCAAGTTTTTCATTGCCTTCAATTAAGGGGTAAACTACATAAATCTGTCTGCCTATTTTAACCTCTTTACGGATAAAATCATACAACTCTGCTTTACGATTATCATAGCGATGTAATGTTTTTATCGGCTTTCTACCTGGAGGTAGTTCGTCTATAACAGAGACATCTAAATCGCCATACAGCGTCATGGCAAGTGTCCGAGGAATAGGCGTAGCCGTCATAACAAGTATATGTGGTAGTAGCTTATTTTTATTCCATAGCTTTGAGCGTTGCTCTACACCAAAACGGTGCTGTTCGTCAATAATAACGAGTCCTAAGGAGGCAAAGTTTACGCTATTTTCAATCAAAGCATGTGTACCGATTAATATTTGTATTTCGCCTTTTTCTAATGCAGGCAAAAGCTCTGCGCGTTGCTTCTTCTTTATCGATCCTGTAAGCAAAGCAACACGCACATCCATCCCTTTTAAAAACTCTAACAAAGTGATGTAATGCTGATTTGCTAATATCTCTGTTGGCGCCATCATGCAAGCCTGATACCCATTATCTAGCGCAAGAAGCATGGATAAAAGACCTACTAGCGTTTTGCCACTTCCTACATCTCCTTGCAGCAAACGGTTCATCTGTCTGCCACTTCCCATATCTGTACGAATCTCTTTGACTACTCTTTTTTGAGCACCTGTTAATTCGAAAGGGAGCTTTGTTTTATAGAATGTATTAAAATAATCTCCTACGCGAGCGAACAGAATCCCTTGATATTTGTATTGACGAAGTTTTGCCGTCTTCAACATATTCAGTTGCAGAAAAAACAGTTCGTCAAACTTAAGTCTTAGTTGAGCTTTCTTGAGTAAATCTGTCGATTGCGGAAAATGAATATTTTGCATCGCTTCGTTTATCTCGATCAATCCAACGCGTTGCTTAATTGCTTCAGGCAAAATCTCTTCTCTTTTACCCTGAATCCAATCCAATAGTGCAAACTGCAAATTTTGAATCACCCGCGAATTGATAAAGGTACGTTTCATCAATTCAGTTGTATTGTAGTAAGGAACTAATCCACCTGATATTTGTTCCGATTGCTCCACCAGATCAACCTCGGGATGGGCAATATTATACCTACTACCAAAAAGAGCTGGTTTCCCAAATACAATATATGTAATACCTGTTTTGAGTTTATCTTTTACAAATTTATGCCCTTTAAACCAAACTAGATCCATTGTACCTGTACCGTCCGAAAAAGTTGCAACAAGGCGCTTAGCGCGTCCTTCGCCAAGTTCGTTAAAGGTGAGTATCTGCCCTTTGAGTTGTATATATGGCATATCCTCATCCATTTCACGGACGCTGTAAAAGCGACTCCGATCCATGTATCTATACGGAAAGTAATACAATAGGTCGTGGTACGACTGGATGCCTAACTCTTTTTTGAGTATTTCGCCCCGTTTAGGTCCTACACCTGGTAGGTATACCACACTTCGTTTTTCTAGTTCGAGCATAAGATAAAATTCTTATTTGTTTAATTGATCTAACAAACAGTCGCCAACTAAGAGATCAAAAGGTGTTGTTATCTTACAATTCTCCCGATTACCCTCCACCAATGTTAGGCTATAACCTGCAGCTTCTAAAACAGATGCATCATCTGTAAATTGCGACGAAAAAGGCAGCTCGTAGGCTTTTAATAGTTGAACAGAATCAAATACCTGAGGCGTTTGAACCGAACAATAGTGCGTACGATCTACAGATATACTACCATCCCCCACATATTCTCGAACAGACTCAATCATCGGAAGCACAGGAATGGCAGATCCCGAAAGTTCCGCCTGTTCAAAGCAACGTGCAATCACCTGTTGAGAAACAAAAGGACGCACGCCATCATGAATTGCAACAATACCTTTTGTTGTAACCCATTGCAGCCCATTACGCACCGAGTGAAAACGTGTTTCGCCACCTGTAGCTATTTGGTGTGGAACAGTAAATTGATACGTTTCGCAAAGCTCTTTCCAGTAATCTTGATGATCCAAAGGAAGCACTAAAACAAGTTTCATTGCTACATTGTAGTGATAAAACTGTTCCAGTGTATGCATCAAAATAGGTTTGCCTGCAAGCAATAGAAATTGCTTGGGAAGCTCTTTCCCCATCCTTAACCCTTTGCCTCCAGCCACAATCAAAGCATATTTATCCATATTGATGCGATTAAGCTAAGTTTTCTAAAATCTTTTGAACCTCTTTATCTGCTTTAAACAGCTTCTCTTTGCACACTTTTACTAGGCGCGATGCTTCTGTTACCTTTTCAGAGAGGATGTCAACATCAAGTTCTCCACCTTCTATTTCGCTCACAATTTCTCTCAATTGATTAATTGCTTCGTTATATGTTTCTTTTTTCTTTGCCATCTTGCCGTTATTTAATTATTTGATTGAATCTTTTTTCTGAATAGCTGTCGCTTTACTTGAAACTGTACCATCTGCAAAATGCGTAACCAAGGTCGCACCTACTACAACATCTGCTGCTTGTTTGATAATCTTACCCTGCTGCACCGTCAATGTATACCCTTTTTGAAGTAGATACGTAGGACTAGCCATACGGATAAATTGTTCTGTTAGTTGCAGTTCTGCCTTTTCTTGTTCTAACTGCCTAGTTGCGTATGTTTGCATTTGATAGAGTGTATTGGTCAGCTCTTTTTGCTTCTCATTTAGTAAACCTTGAACAATATTTGGTAAACGCTGTCCGAGAGATTGCAAGGTAGCTTGCTGTTTTTCGAGTAAGCGCTGACTCCATGTTGGAATATGCATCGTGAGCTGCTGCAAGGTGTTTTGGTGGGCTTGAAGCAGTGCTTGTGTTGTTTCGCTACACTGTTGTTGTAGCGTTATTAACATCTCGTCGGCACGACTTATACATTCTACCAAAAACTCGGCTACAGCCGTGGGTGTTTTGGCACGTGTATGTGCAACAAGATCAATCACTGTATCATCTCTTTCGTGTCCAATACCCGTTATAATAGGGAGTGGAAATTGGGCACAATTCGCTGCCAGCGCATACGAATCGAACGAATTAAGATCCGACGTTGCTCCACCACCACGAATAATCACTACGGCATCAAACTTATCTACCGAAAGATAGATACGATCCAACGCCTTAATTACCTGTGCTTCGGTTTGATCGCCCTGCATAATCGATGGATACAATTTCGTATAAAACTGATATCCTCGCTTGTTATGTGTAAGCTGCATCATAAAATCTTCGTATCCAGCAGCAACAGGCGAGGTGATAATCGCAATGCGTTGGGGCAGATCTGTGAGTGTTAACTCCTTGTTTAGCGTATAAATACCCTCTTCTTTCAGTTGCTTCACAATCTCCATACGTCTTCGCACCATATCACCCAGTGTATATGCTGGATCAATATCTAAAACTGTAAGGCTAAATCCATACAGTTCGTGAAACTCTACTGATACATTCACTAAAACTTTAATACCCGAAGTTAGGCGCTGCCCTGTTGATTGCTCAAAATAAGGCGCCAAGGTACGGTATGTATTAGACCAGATAGAGGCTCTAGCTTTGGCTAGCAGTTGCCCGCTGATAGGATGTTTCTCTATAAATTCTAAATAACAGTGTCCTGACGAAGCATTTACACGCACATCGCTCATCTCGGCGCGAATCCAGCAGGTAGCCGGAAAGCTTCGGCGGATACTCTGTTTTACCAGTCCATTCAGTTCAAATAACGAATATTCTTTACGTTCCATGTTGTATCAATTAATATGTAAAGCTGCTTTTTTACGATTCTTTCTGTACGCTTTGTATACATCGGGTATGCCGTATCCCAATTCATGATCGGGCTTTTTGTACTGATTCCCCATACCCTGAATGAGGGCTATCATCTCTATATTGGATAAGTGGGGGAGTGCTTGCCATAGGCAAACAGCCAATCCCGCTAAAATAGGTGTCGAGAAAGAGGTGCCATCGGCATAAGAAACTTCGCCTTCAGCATTGATTATGCAACAAGAGGTCCCCATTGCTACCACATCGGGTTTTACGCGTTGATCTGCTGTAAAGCCAACAGAACTAAAGATACTATGTTTTTTACTGGATGTTACCGCGCCAACCGTTACAATTTGGGCAGCATCGGCCGGAAATGTAATCTGTCTCCAACTCCCATTTCCTTCATTTCCGGCAGAAGAGAATAATAAAATTCCGCGTTGAGAAGCCATCGTTGCAGCCCTACTGATAAGCGTTGTATTGCCATTTAAAGCCGTTTTAGGATACTCTAGCTGTTCGTTATCGAATTCAAAATAACCCAGCGACGACGAGATTACATCAACACCAACACTATCTGCAAATTCAACGGCAGCTACCCAATAATCCTCCTCAACAGGATATTCTGAACGGGTATCTTCGCTTTTAAGCAACCAATATTTCGCATTAGGCGCTGTTCCTAACATAACTCCTTCTATATTTGCAGCCATACACGACAACACTTTTGTACCGTGATCGTCCTCTTCAAAAACAGAGCGCGCAGGTGTTACAAAGTTACGTGTTCCTTCAAGCCTAAGAGAATCGAATGCTCCAATCTGATCTACATTCTTAAAACCTGCATCAATCACTGCAATACGCAATCCATCACCTTGATAGCCTGCGGCATGCAATCGGTCTCCTCTATGCATTTTTATTTGATCTGTAGCATAACCATGTTTTAATTTAAGTGGGGTATCTACGGGATACATATGCTCCTGCTTTACTCTTTTTTTTAGGTTCAACGATGTATCGCCTTTCCATACCCATTGAACCGAATCTACAAAGCTATGTGCTTTGAACGCTTCTACAACACTACTATCTGAAACAGAAAGCACAACGGTATTAAACCACCTGCTTTGAGTAATGGAACATGCCTTATGTTGCTGTTCGAGCTGTTGAATATAAGGCTTGTATAGTGGTGCATCTACATCCACTAAACCATGCGACTGTTCACCGCCTTTATCAGAGAGATAAAGCCTAAACATATAATGCTCCGAAGCCTGTAAGAAGGCTGGGGAAATCAATATCAAAAGAATTAAAAGTAGCTGCTTTATTTTATATGCGTATCTGTCCATTCACCTATATCGTTATTATAATTAAAGCAAATATAAGAAGCTTTACGTCAATAGCCAAATAAAAAGGGCTTAGTACAAATATACTAAGCCCTTTTTATTAATTCTATTGTCTATTATACTATACAACTTCGTCCGAAACTAATTGTTCAAAAATAGGAATTTCTCTTTTAACGCTTTGGCGAAGCGATATAAGCGTTTCGGTAGCCGAAACACCTGTAATCTCTTGTATCTGACCATTCAGAAGCTCCATTAGATGCTCATTATCACGTGCATAAAGCTTTATAAGCATTGTGTAAGGACCTGTTGTAAAATGACACTCCACAACCTCAGGAATCTTTTCAAATTCAGGAACTACATCTTTATACATAGATCCTTTAAGCAGTTTAACGCCAATATAAGTACAAGTATTAAATCCTAGAATTTTAGGATTTATATGATAGCCAGATCCGACTATTACGTCCATGTCAATCATGCGTTGGACACGTTGATGAATCGCTGCACGCGATACACCACACTCTTCTGCCACATCCTTAAAAGGTATACGCGCATTTTTAGAGATAATATTTAGAATCTGTCGGTCTAGTTTATCGATCTTCTCCATAAAGAAAAAATTATTTTTATACTTTTGTAATATGTATCAAAAGTATATAAAAGTTTTCAATATACTATCTTTTTGAAAGAAAAAAGAGATTAAAATAACAAAAGGCACCTATTTACACCGTTAAATGTAAACAAGTACCTTTATTAAATATTTTAATCTAAAGCAGCCTAAGCTGATTATTTTACAATATCAAGAAGCTCTACTTCGAATTTCAATGTAGAACCTGGCTTGATATCAGCTCCAGCACCTTGCTCACCGTAAGCTAATTCTGCAGGGATCCAGAAAATATATTTTGAACCGACAGGCATGATTTGCAAACCTTCTGTCCATCCTTTGATCACTTGACCAACACCAAACTCAGCTGGCTCACCACGGTCTACAGAGCTATCAAATTTTGTTCCATCAAGCAATGTACCTGTATAGTGTACTTTTACTTTGTCAGCAGCTGTTGGTTTTGCACCTTTACCTTCTGTTAGTACTTGGTATTGAAGACCGCTTTCTGTAGTTAAAACGCCACTTTTAGTTTTGTTTTCAGCCAAGAATGTTTCGCCTTCGTCTTTAATCTTGACTACATCTCTTGCTTGAGCTTCAGTAAAGTATGTCTGAAGATATGCTTGTGCAGCTTCTGGAGTCATTTTCAATGCAGCAGAGTCACCTTTAAGTGCTGTGATAAAACCTGCGATCAAAGCATCAACATTCGCTTTTCCACCAGGAAGTGTTTTTAAGTTTTCTTTGTAGCCTGCACCTGTATTTACACCAATTGCATAACTTGCGCTGTCTACAGCTAATTTAAGATTTACATTTTGTTTTGAATCACAAGATGTAGACGAAACGCCTAATGCTACAATAGCTGCAGCAACATAAATACTAATTTTCTTCATTTTCTATTTTTCTAAGATTTAATTGTTCTATATTATTTAACGATATCAAGCAATTCAACATCAAAAATCAATGTGCTGTTTGGCTCAATAGCTTCTCCTGCACCACGCTCACCATAAGCAAGGTTCGAAGGAATGAAAAGTCTCCATTTAGCACCTGTTTCCATTAATTGTAATGCCTCTACCCATCCTGGGATTACTTGACCTACACCAAATTCAGCTGGTTCGCCACGCTCTACAGAGCTATCAAATACAGTACCGTTGATAAGTGTACCATGGTAATGACATTTAACTTTGTCTGCAGCGGTTGGTTTTGCACCTGTTCCGGCAGTTAATACTTGATATTGCAATCCGCTTGGTAACTCAATAACGCCTTCACGACCTTTATTGATAGTAAGAAACTCTACACCAGCCTCTTTATTATTTTCCAACTTCTCTTGTTGAAGTTTTGTGAAAAATTCGTTGATAATCTCTTTAGCTTCGTCGTAGCTTAGCTCTGGTGTTGTTCCTTCCAAAACATCTTTAAGTCCTTTTACGAAGTCTTCAATTTTAATCGTACTGATACCTGAGTTCTGAAAATTGTTTCCAATACTTAAACCAAGCGCGTAACTTACTTTATCCATACTATTATTCTTTTTTTAATTCTTTGTTAATTCGCACAAAAGTAGCGTTTTTAAAGCAACAATCATACAATATTAATTTTTTTTATTGCAAATGCATACAATATAATGCACAATGTTAATCAAACAGTTAAGATGATCTTTTTGTTGAAGTAATAAATGTTTAAGTTCTTTTTTCGTATAAAGAGCCTCTATCAAAACGAAAATTTAAAATCAGAAATCCAAGGTACCAACGGACACGCATGTAGCGACTTTGGTATTTTCAAATCCTGTGGTGTAGGTGCAACAAACTCACTCTTTTTCCCCTTCACCCTTAGCTTGTTGTTTTTTAACGTTACCATCGCATAAAGCGCCTCTTTGTACGGAACCACATATTTCAGTGATGGATGCGCCTTATTTATCGCTGGCGTATAACGCGTGTCGCATTGATAGTCTGCCCCCACCCATTGATTGGATGCACTATTGATCTGAATATAAGCAATCCCATTAATCTCTTTCTGATAATCGGTATGATCGTGTCCACTCAATGCTGCCATCACTTTTGTATAGCCTACACGTGTATTTTCGGCTTCAAAGATCGCCCTGATCTCTTCTCTATTACTTACCGTATTCTCAAAACATTGATGCGAAAAGATGATGCAACGCTTATCCGTATTTTTTAAATCTTCTTTTAGCCATGCCACCTGCTCAGGATCTACCCATGCACGCTTTTTAGCATCTACATAAAAATTTCCATGTGCATAAGGAGTGTATTTATCGCCATCTTTAAGATTATTCGGATCCATTACAATAAAATGGTAGTCGCCTTTATCAAAAGAGTAATAGCGGTCTACTGCTCCAACAAATTTAATGTAATTTACCTTGGTTTCGTTGTCCATATCATGATTCCCTAATACATGGTATTTATCACCCTCAAAACTATTCCATAAATCAACAAATGGTTGATTCTTCTCTTTCACCATACAGAAATCGCCTAGTTCGATAATAAAATCGACCTTTTGCTTTTTGGCTGCTATCAAGAAATCTTGCAAACGTGCCGTGGCATCGTGCATAATATCGGGATGGATATCTGTTATAACACCGAATTTAACAGTTTGTGCTTGAAGTGATAACCCCAATAGTAAAAGGAGTGTAATGAGTCCGTTTTTCATTTTTATAGTTGATATTTATAGTATACAATCGTATTACAGTGTGCAATATAAACAAAAATAGCCCCATAAAAAAATCTCATTTAAAAGATTCTTTCACGGAGCTATCCAACGACCAATTTAAATCCACCTAAAAACAATTAAGCAAATATCATCTATTTTATTTTATCTGCAACGCGCGATAATAGCGAGTGCATTTGCACAAAGTGTCGAGATTTCGCTCCACGCTTCTGCGGCGATTACGCTTGCAGGGAAAAGGTTTGAACCCATACCTACACATGTTACGCCAGCTTTGATCCAAGCCGAGAGGTTCTCTTCTGTTGGTTCTACACCACCTGTTACCATAAGCATAGACCATGGCATTGGGGCTTTTACGTTTTTGACAAATGATGGTCCGCCTACGTTACCAGCAGGGAACACTTTGCATAAGTCGCAGCCAACCTCTTGTGCAGCGTTGATTTCTGATACTGATCCACATCCAGGCGTGTACGGCACTAAACGGCGGTTACACACTTTGGCGATTTCGGGGTTGAACATTGGTCCTACCACGAAGTTTGCACCCAACTGCAAGTAAAGCGCTGCGGTAGCAGGATCTACAATTGAGCCAATACCTAACACAAGTTCAGGACATGCTGCTGCTGCATATTTGTTTAGTTCGGCAAACACTTCGTGCGCAAAGTCGCCACGGTTTGTAAATTCAAAAGCTCTTACACCACCTTCGTAACATGCTTTAAGCACCTGTTTTGCTACCTCAATATCTTTATGATAAAACACTGGAACCATGCCTGTCGAAGCCATTGCTCCTAAGACCTGTAATTTAGTAAATCTTGCCATCTGCTCTAACTATTTATATTATTGTTTTTGTCTTTTATAATTTTTATCTTGACACACGTCCACTTGCATCGCCACCCATCAACTTCTCTACCTCTTCTACCGTTACTTGATTAAAGTCGCCATAGATCGTATGTTTTAAGCATGATGCAGCTACGGCAAATTCAAGTGCCTTTTGATCGTCGGCAGGGTAGGTAATAAGTCCGTAAACCAAGCCACCCATAAACGAATCTCCACCACCTACGCGGTCTACAATATGCGTGATATCGTAACGTTTCGACTGTTTAAGTGATCCTTCCGAGTAAAGCACACCACCCCATGTGTTGTGGTTTGCATTGATCGAACCTCTAAGAGTTACGATTACCTTCTTAGCACGTGGGAACATCGTCATCATCTGTGTACACACCGATTCAAACTCCGCAGCACACACTTCGCCATTGGTAGCCGATACGTCGAAACCTTCAGGTTTTACGCCAAATACCTTTTCGCAATCCTCTTCGTTACCTAAAATAATATCGCAACCAGCAACCAATGCAGGCATTACTTCTGAAGCCTCTTTACCATATTTCCACAAATTCTTACGGTAGTTTATATCGCAAGAAACGGTTACGCCCAATCTGTTTGCAACCCCAATAGCCTCTAGGCAAGCATCGGCAGCACCTTGCGAAAGCGCTGGTGTGATTCCTGTCCAATGGAACCAAGTAGCATCTTTCAATACCTCTTCCCAGTTAATCATACCTGGCTTAATGTCTGCGATAGAAGAGTGTGCACGGTCGTAAACTACTTTACTTGCACGCGCTACAGCACCTGTTTCTAAGAAATAGATTCCTAGGCGCTCACCTCCATATATAATTTCGTCTGTTCCTACGCCATATTTGCGCAAATCCATTACACAAGCACGTGCAATATCATTTTCTGGAATGCGAGTTACAAATTCTGCTTTCAATCCATAATTAGCCAATGAAACGGCTACATTCGCCTCGCCTCCGCCAAAAGTAGCAGTAAGGGATGATGATTGATTAAAACGTAAATAGTCGGGAGTTGCCAAACGTAGCATAATCTCGCCAAAGGTTACAACTTTAGTTTTCATATTATTTATCAATGATGATTTTGTAAATATACTATTAAATATCTTTTAAATTCGACATTAAAAGACGATACAAAAGTAGATGCTTTATCGTTTATTTCTGTTCGCTTTCATGTTTAATTTATGTATTATATTAACTATGTTCTACAACACAACTAGGTGAATAAGTGTATTAATAGCTTTAATAAAATGATAATAATTTGCACCTTTGCGATATCAAACTAATCACGAATACCATGAAACCATTATTACGACGTATAACACTAAATCCAGAATGCTCGTTCAATGTTCGCAAAGATACTGGCGAACAAGTATATAGCATGTGGCACCATCATCCAGAAATTGAAATATTTCTGATTCGTGGCGGAAAAGGCATACAAATTGTTGGAGATAACACAGCCAATATTAACGAATCTTGTCACGCCATTATGGTCGGATCATTTCTACCTCACACCATTGTGTATAATAATGAACCTACCGAAAAAAATGTAGAAGCATTTGTGATTCACTTCGATCCCACGATGTTTGGAACTACATTTCTGGAGATGCCAGAACTTAAACTGATTCAAGATATGCTGAAAGCAACATCCTATGGATTGCTTATCCAAGGTGAGGCGCTTGTGTATATGGAGCAACAAATGGAGGCAATATATTTGGCAGACTATCCTATGCGCTTATTCTTACTACTACAAATGCTACAAAAAATTGCGGTAAACAAAGAGTATGAGGTGATTGCGAGTGCTGGGTTTGCAGGTAATTTCTCGTCGCGCGATAATACACGTATCAACAATATATACCAGTTCACGTTCGATCATTTTAGCCGTGATATCTCGATAGACGAAGTGGCTACGCAGCTTAAACTCTCTAGAGAATCGTTTTGCCGTTATTTTAAATTAAAAACAGGTAAAACTTACATTCAGTTTTTAATGGAAGTACGCATCGGCTACGCGTGCAAACTCTTGATGGAGAACGAACGCAACGTTACGGAGATATGCTACGCCTGTGGGTATAATAATGCGTCGAACTTTCATCACCAATTTAAAATGATTAAAGGCAAAACACCACTTCAATATCAAAAAGAGTATTTCAAAACAGCCAAGGGGGCTATGTAGTTTGAAACAAATATATTTTCACCATCAGAACCGACTGTCAATCAATCTGTTCTGGTGAACCCTGCTTTTTATCACCCATGCAGTAACACTACTTTGTAGAAGTTGCCATACTTCGTATGCGTGCGCACAGCATCGAGCCTCACCAATGCAGCAGAAAGCCCGCGCAGGGTAGACTGCTTCATGGCTGCTGGGTTAAACTTTTTAAGGCGACGAAATAGCTCGCTCAGATTGAGTTTGAGTACTGTGGCGGTAGCATCGTCTGCCGAAGCAAGGCGAAAACAGCTCTGAAACACTTCGCCCTCTACGGTATGGCGCTGAAATGGTTTGTTGTTTTGCATCAATGCTTTCTCTTCGAGCGTATCAAACCAACAGCGCATACCCTGTGCAAGTTCCGCTTTTAGCTGGGCATAGATTTGTGCGTGGTTAATGGTGCTGGTATCTATTTTTGCAACCACCTCGACGCATAAGAAGCGACGGCTTCCGGTAGGGTCGGATAGCAGATCAAAACGATTGCTTGTAGCTATAAAAGAGGCGATACGTGGCAGTGTGCTGTTGCTTTTTTGATAGGCACGGCGGATATTGAGCTGCGCCATCTGCATCAAATTTTTAAGCAGTGCCATCTTTTGAGGTGCACATTTATCAAACTCATCTAAATTAATCAACCCAAACTCACTCAATTTGCGTGCCGAAGCATCGGCAGAAGCAAGATCAAAACTATCCGTATAATAACTTTGCAGTGTATTGGGTAGTAACATTTTGCAGAATGTTGATTTATGCATGCCCTGTTTACGACTCACCAACAAGGGCGCTACACTATTGCCATGCAGGGCATCTAACTGCATCCACTGTGCTGCCATGCCCAACATCCAGCGATGAAAGCCCGACACCCAAAGCGGATTTTCGGCAACACGCTCCGCCAAGGCGAGCATACGGTCTGCGCCATCCCACGCAGGGAGCGACTCCATATAAGCGGTAAATGGATGATAGCCAAATACATTTTCTGAGTGGATATAACGAGAAATATCACGATCCCAACACACAATACCTTCGCGCTGTGCAGCGATGCAGATGGTGTTGAGTACGCGTTGCGTGACTTGTCTGAAAAGTGGGTATTCGTCTGTTCGTGGCGAAAATTCGGTGTCACCCGTTAGCTGGTTGAAACGAAAAAGATACTGCTGGCTTAA
>CAMQTD010000039.1 GCA_947036995.1 uncultured Parabacteroides sp. | reverse complement strand
TTTACCCACAGGGTATAGGCAGCATCGCTCGGCATACGCCAATCTCCTCTTGGGGAAAGATTAATAGAGCCGACTTTAGGTCCATCGGGCATACAAGAGCGTTTGAACTGCTGCGTAAAGAAGCGACGCATAAAGGTGATTAACCATTTCTTTATGATCTCGTCAGAATAAGTTCCTGCAAAGGCGTGCTTTGCTAAGAAGAATATCTTGGCGGGCGTAAAGCCGAAACGCAACATATAGTATAGGTAGAAATCGTGCAACGCATACGGACCTACAATATCTTCGGTCTTTTGTGCTATCGTACCATCGGCACGTGCTGGGAGTAACTCCGGACTTACAGGCGTATCAAGTATATCCAAAAGTGTATCACTCGAAGATTGATCTAACTGTGTATCGGCAACCCACTTCACTAAATAGCGCACCAATGTTTTAGGGATCGAAGCATTTACGCCATACATAGACATCTGGTCGCCATTGTATGTAGCCCATCCGAGTGCAAGCTCAGATAAATCTCCCGTACCAATTACCATACCGTTTACTTGATTGGCAATATCCATGAGCAGTTGCGTACGTTCACGTGCTTGTGAATTTTCGTACGTTACGTTGTGCAGTGCTGGATCGTGACCGATATCCTCGAAATGCTGTTCGCAAGCCTTACGGATCGAGATTTCTCTGATTGTAACACCCAACGATTGCATCAATGCAATTGCATTGTTGTAGGTGCGGTCTGTTGTTCCAAAACCAGGCATCGTTACACCAATGATCGAGGTGCGAGGAAGCTCCAACCGATCGCATACTTTTGCACAAACAAGCAGTGCCAGTGTAGAATCTAATCCACCCGAAATACCCACTACCATTTGATGGCAATGTGTATGTTGCACACGTTTAGCCAATCCACACGTTTGAATAGAGAATATCTCTTCGCAACGGCTGTTTAAATCTTGATCTTGCGGAACAAAAGGCGTTGAATTAACTGTGCGAGACAACCCCTCTTTTACATGTAATAGATCAAAAGGTATTGATGTAAAATGAGGTGCATACATACCCGTAGCGCCTTCTGTAAACGAACTGATTCGCTGACGATCGGCACGCAGACGGTCTACATCTATCTCTGAAACAATCAACTGCTCTTTCAATGCAAAGCGATCCGATGTAGCCAATATAGTGCCATTCTCTACAATGATACCATTGCCTGCAAATACCAAATCGGTAGTAGACTCTCCTACTCCTGCCGAAGCGTAGATGTATCCAGCCAAACAGCGTGCTGATTGTTGCTTAATGAGCTGAAGCAGATAATCGTGCTTACCAATCACCTCGTTACTTGCCGAAAGGTTAAATATTAACTCTGCTCCCTGCATAGCCAACTGACCAGATGGCGGAGCGGGTGTCCATAAATCTTCGCACAATTCAATACCAAATGATACGCCACCAGCTGCGGCAGCAAAAATTTGCTGTGTACCAAAAGGAACAGTCTCTCCACAAAGTTGCACACTATCATGTAATGCTTCTACTGCCGAAGCAAACCAACGTTTCTCGTAATACTCACTGTAGTTGGGTAGATGTGTTTTAGGCACAACACCCAGTATCTTACCTGCTTGAATTACGACAGCTACATTAAATAACTTACCGCAACTTTTCACCGGCATCCCTACAATCGCTAACAGATTCAACTGCTCGGTACTACGCAATAGCAATCCTAAATTTCGTTCCGCAGCATTCAATAATAATTGCTGATTAAACAGATCCCCACACGTATATCCAGTGATAGATAACTCGGGAAAACAGATTAATTGCACACCTTTATTTTCAGCTTCGAGCATCAATTGCTCTATTTGCAGCCTATTAAAATCGCAATCGGCCACCATAACCTGAGGTATGGCAGCCGCTACTCTCACAAACCCTTGGCTCATGTATTATATGTTTGAAGTTACTGACAAATGATTCTTTAATGGATTCGAGTACATTTCGAGTAGCTTAGCTAACAAGAATGCTTCATCTTTACCTTCTAGTTCAATCTTACTCAGTTGAGTTTGCAAGTACTCTTCAAAAGCTTCTTTCTCTTGCTCACTATACATTGATTTGAATTTATCAACACCATAACGTAAATCGTACGCTACATAGTTACCTGGGTAGAAACGATAGTTCTTGAATATCTCCGTATCAATAGCAGTCGAAACAGCTGTAACTGCAGAAGTTTTATCCATATCGGCATCTAGTTGATGCAATACTTCGTTGATCGGTGTAGCAATAGATAAATGCACACGTCCTTTATAACCCAAAATACCAACCTCCATATTCAATAAATCGTCCATTGTTGATTTAACGAAATCGGGATTGTCACGTTTCTGTTGAAACTCTTTTGCTTTTAGGTAGTCGCATGGATCAAACTCGTACGTGATAGATACAGGTGCTATATCCAACTCTATCATGTTCGAGATAATGCTTTTGTGTGTTCCACCCATGTTTAACATCTTCACTACACTGCTTTGTGTATAGTCGTTTGAGTCTTTAGAGCGTCCTTCACGTTGCGCAATCCATACAGACTCGTTGGTCTCTTTGATTGTGTGATAGATATATTCTGATAACAGTTTTGATCCTTCTAACATCTGTCTGCCTGTAACGCCTCGTTTTACTAAGAAGCTATTGTTCAAGCGAACCAATTTCTCGATCCATGGACGAATCAACAGGTTATCTCCGATCGCTATTTGTGTTAAGCCTTGCCCTACATCATATAGCTTTACATTTAAAAAGGCTGCATCTAACACAATATCTCTATGGTTAGAGATAAATGTATAACGCTTACCTGGCACCAAACGGCTACGACCCGAAATCTCGAGCGAGAATGTACTTTTGTCGGCAATAGACATTACGGCTTTGAAAGCCATATGTGACTTAAATGCCTCTTTTGATCTAAACGTGCGCATCTCTGTACAGAATTGCTCCCAATAGTTGGTTGGCAAAACGTAGGTAACGGCATGTTTAAACTCTGGATTTACCAATAGATCTTCAATAACATCTTTTACCTCATCGTCGTTTAGTGGACGAATGGCGTCAAATTTAACTGGAACTGATTTTACATCCATAACTTTATATTTTTACAGTAATACGCCATTAGGCGATTGTCTGATTATTTAATTCGTTTTCAATAATATCTGTCATCACATCTTGGATATTTAATCCAGCTGCTCTAATCTGTTGGGGGATAAAACTTGTAGCTGTCATACCTGGCGTAGTGTTAATCTCTATCATGGTAGGGATTCCATCTGCCTCAATGATATAATCGATACGAATAATACCTTTAGCGCCCAATAATTTATAGATCTTCGCTGTTAACGCTTGAACAGCTGTTGTGATGCTTTCGGATAGTCGAGCAGGTGTTATCTCCTCTACTTGTCCGTTATATTTAGCGTCGTAATCAAAAAACTCATTGTCTGTTACCACCTCGGTAAGAGGAAATACAACTACTTTCTCTTTTGACTGATAACATCCACAGGTGATTTCAGTTCCTACAATACAACGCTCTATCATCACCTCGTCTCCCTCGGCAAAAGCGTGTGCTATTGCTGGCTGTAACTGATCGGCTGTTTTCACCTTTGTTACGCCGAAACTTGATCCGCCCACATTGGGTTTCACAAAGAGTGGCAACGCTAAGGATTGGACTGTTGGTTCTGTTTGAACCGTTTCGCCACGCATCAAACGGATAGAGTCTGATACACGCACGCCAAACCCCTTCAGGTAATGATTACAAAAATACTTGTTGAATGTGAGTGCTGACACCAATACATTACAAGAAGAATAGGGTAAACCAATCATTTCAAAATAACCTTGTAATAATCCATTCTCTCCGGGTGTGCCGTGAATGGTGATGTATGCAAAATCAAAGTTCACTCGCTTTGATTCGTGTTCGAAACTAAAATCATTCTTATCTATCGGAATCAATAGATCGTCCGCCATGCGAACAACCCACTGCTCTTTGATTAGGAGGACAATATAGAGATTATATTTGACTTTATCAATAAATGAGTAGATTCCTTCGGCACTTTTTAGCGAAACCACTAATTCCGAAGAGTCACCCCCTGCTACGATAGCAATATTCTGTTTCATATATTCTAAATCTATAGTTACAACTCTTTAGTGTTGGCATAGGTTTGCCATCTTTCGATTAATTGTGTCATGTCTTCGGGTAACTCTGAAGTAAAAGACATCTCTTCGCCTGTACGCGGATGTACAAAACCAAGTGTTTTGGCATGTAAGGCTTGTCGTGGACAGGCGGCAAAACAGTTTTGAACAAATTGTTTGTACTTGCTAAAGGTAGTTCCCTTTAATATATCGTTCCCTCCATAGCGTGCATCGTTGAATAAGATGTGTCCGATGTGCTTCATGTGTGCACGTATTTGGTGTGTACGTCCTGTTTCGAGGCGACACTCTACCAGTGTAACGTAGCCTAAACGCTCTTGCACGGTATAGTTAGTTACAGCTGTTTTACCATAATCTCCTTCGGGAAAAACGGTCATTTGCATTCTGTCTTTCAAGTCGCGACCGATGTTTCCCTCTATCCTACCCTCGTTCTCTTGCATATTACCCCACACAACGGCTAGATATCTCCGCTTAGTTGTTTTATTGAAAAATTGCAAACTCAAATGCGCTTTCGCTTCTACATTTTTGGCTACAACAAGCAGCCCCGAAGTATCTTTATCAATGCGATGCACCAAGCCTAGACGTGGATCTTTGGGGTCATAGCAAGGATCATCCTTTAGATAATATGCCAATGCATTTACTAAAGTACCCGAATAATTACCATGCCCTGGGTGTACAACCAAACCAGCTGGTTTGTTCACAACCAATAGGTCGGCATCTTCGTAAACTATATTGAGGGGGATATTTTCTGATATAATTTCAAACTCTCTACGTGGACGATTCATCATCACCGTAATCACATCCATCGGTTTAACACGATAGTTTGATTTTACGGCAACACCATTTGCCATAATTGAGCCCGCCTCGGCAGCTTGCTGCACACGGTTGCGGGTGGTGTTCATTAAATGATCGGTTAAAAACTTATCTACACGTAGCACGGTTATTCCCTTATCTGCTACAAATCTAAAATGTTCGTATAGCTGAGTAGAGGCATCCTCTTGCTCTAAGAGTTCATCAATTTGATCGTCTGCTATCTCTTCAAAAGTATCATCTATCATTTAAAACCAGTTTTCGTTTGTTTCTACAGTATCTTCTATTAGTGTTGAATCTGTAGGCTCTTCTAAATCTATTTTACTCACAATCAGGTCTAGTGGTGCTATTAGCGGAATATTACTTCCTGCCGAAAGCACATGCGCATTATTCTCTACACCTAAAGAAAGATCATCATACACTCCTTTACGGTAAACCACTTCAATATTCGTAAATCCGCTTGCTTTCAACAATGCATAGGCTTGACGAAAAGAGAGATCTTGTACATTGGGCAAAACTGCTGTTTGCGCAGAGAGTGCATTGACTGTTATGTACACGATGCGCCCCTCTTTTACCTTAGCTCCAACCTCTGGTTTTAAATCGACAATAGCACCAGGTGCTACTGTTTTAGAGAAAACAGAGTCGACCACACTATAGCGTAAGCCATTGGAGGTGAAAAATTCGGCTGCTTTAGGCACGGTTAGCCCCTTTACATCAGGTACTACAACTGCCTCGTTATGACGAGTATAGTCATCTAACCACGCGAGTGTACCAAATAGTAATCCGACTGACAATACAAGCATCAAAAACAAATTAATGATGAGTGGATTCTTGAGTAATTTTATAAAATTCATTTCTATCTTGTTTGAATCATTTTTAAGCGCTTTATTAAAAATATAGCGTTTTATTAATTGGGTCAAATATAAGAAAAAAAGAATGCTTTTCATGCATGTAGGGGGCAATATTTGCATATAGCAGGGGGTGTTATGCGTGATTGAAAAAACAAAGAAAAGAGAAACGAGGAGCGCGCGTGTGGTGATCTAGTTCAAAACTAAGGCTATTTAATCATTATCCGCAATCAAACTATTGGTTTGATGCCATATATTTAATCGAATGACAGCTGTCATTTGGTTAAATGATAGCCACAAAAAGAATAATACATCGTACTTTACAAATAGATACTACACTGTTTGAAGCTAATATATAGTATGCGAAATAGTAAAACCGACCTATTTAAACACAAAAAAGGTAAAAGCCTTATATAAAGCTTTTACCTTTTTTGTATGTGATATAAATGTCTTAAAGCAATTACTTGCTATATTCTGCAGACACCGAAAGTTTTGCTCTTCCTTTAGCACGACGGCTAGCTAGTACTCTACGACCGTTTGCAGTTGCCATTCTTGAACGAAAACCATGCTTGTTCTTTCTCTTTCTGTTCGAAGGTTGAAATGTTCTTTTCATTACGCTTATATATTATATTTGTTATTATTCACTCGTTACTAAACTTTACACAAGCTGATATGATTATACTTCCATATCAATTCGAGTCGCAAAGGTAAGTTCTTTTTTTTTAATATGCAAAGTGTTTTGTTCATTTTTAATTGCATTAGATGTTATTTTATCTGATTCAGACACAATTAAATAATAACATAGACTCTACAACTCCTTCAATGGCAAGTTTAGTGTCAAACAAGCATCAGAGCCTGTATGACAATTCTCTACAGAAAGCGTTCCAGTAAGCGGTAATTTAGTACGCACAGCTTTATCTGCAGGAATAACCACCACACCGTTAGCTGTTTTGAATACAAATGGAATATCCGAACTATTAATAATTTCTACACTGCCATTAGCTGCATTAATCGTGCGTAATATTAACGATTCGTTTAATAATGCACGCAATAAATCTGCTGGTCCAGCTAGCTCGCCATTAAAGAGTGCTGCGCTTCGTTTTGCAAATAGCGCCTCTTTGATTCCCTCTACAGAGCGATCTTTAGAGAATACCAATGTAATAGGTCGTGCATTTTTTGCTTTTCCATAACGTGTAGTGATTAATCCGTGAATATCAGAACAGCCCATAAATGCTAAACCCATATCTCTGCACCAGTCAAAACTTACAGGATAATATTCAAACTCGTTAAAGGTTTCGACTCCATGAATCTTCTTCTCTTTGATTAATTTCTCGTGTACTGGATATAGTGTGCTTTTATTATCTGGCCATCCAGGATGGTTCCACATGATAAATGCTCCTTGCTCACACGCTGCTTCGATAGCTTTAACAGGGTCTTTTACATCGATAGGTAGTGCATCGTTAATAAATAGCGCATTCAAATGTCCGATAGGTTTACTACGTGTAATTTCAATCCCTTTAACTAATAAAAAGTCGATCTCTTTCGCTCGCTGTTCGGCAACTTTATACGATTCGTTTAAATCGCCTTTTAATATATTCTTCTTTGGTCTGTATTCGATATGGTCTGTTATAGAGATTGCATCCAACCCCTCTGCCCAAGCCTCATCAACACGCACTGTAGGCCAAACGCTTCCATCAGAAAACAACGTATGCATATGGAAATCACATTTAAGTGTCTTATATCCTAAGATATCTGGAATCTGTATTACTTCTCGTACAGATGATTGATTCATTTCAGGAAGGTCATGCACATCAGAATTATGTAGCGTTTGTGCAGATAGCGTGCTAACTGCACATAAAAAGATGGTCGTTAAAATGTTTTTCATACTATGTAAATTATATTTAATTCAATTGGAGTAGCAAAAATAAAGATAATATATCTATTATTAGTCGTATATTTGGGAAAGTTTAGAGAAATATGTAACTTCTAGCATCTACAAATAATAGATTAAAAAGAAATATGTGGTATAGTAAGATCTTTAAAAACAATACAAAGTGGATAAAAGACAAGGTAGAAAATGACCCTGATTATTTCAGTAAATTATCTTTAGGACAAAAACCCGAATATCTGTATATAGGCTGTAGCGATAGCAGAGTATCCGTAGCAGAGCTAATGGGAATTGAGTTGGGCGAACTATTTGTACACCGTAACATCGCAAATATTGTAGTTACTACGGATAATAATATCAATGCTGTTATTCAGTATGCCGTAGAGTTTCTGAAAGTAAAACATATCATTGTTTGCGGACACTACGAATGCGGAGGTATCAAAGCAGCACTATCACCCTGCGATATGGGGCAACTGAATAGTTGGTTGCAAACGATTCGTGATGTTTATCACACACACGAAGAAGAACTCAATGCCATCAAAAACGAACAAGAGCGATACGATAGGCTGGTAGAACTCAACGTAAGAGAGCAGTGCCTCAATGTAATCAAGATAGACCACGTACAAAAGGCATGGATAAACTCAGAATTTCCACACGTACATGGCTGGATATTTGATGTGCGTACCGGAAGACTAATAGATCTACAATTAGATACCCGAGAACTATATAACGACATTAAACATATATATGATATTGATTTTAAATAATACAAAATGAAAACATTTTTAAAAGGAGCCCTTGGCGGCTGTGTTGCCACTGTGGCACTATTGACAACTGCATGCAGCGTAGAGCACAACGTATTAACCCCTGAAGAAAAAGCTGCTGGATGGGAACTTCTATTTGATGGTGCAACCCTTGATGGATGGAAAGACTACAACGGAAAAACATTAACGCAGCCTTGGCACGTAGTAGATGGCTGTATCCAGGCTAAAGGTGATGGTAGCGACGGTTCGGGCTATATTGTTACAAACAAAGAGTACGAAAACTTTGAACTTGCTTGGGATTGGAAACTTTCTAAAGCGGGAAACAGCGGAATGCTTTATCACGTAGTAGAGCGCCCAGAATTTAAAGTACCATACGTTACTGGTCCAGAATTTCAACTATTAGATGATGTAAACTTCCCAGACCCAGTAGAAGATTGGCAAAAGTGTGGTGTAGATTATGCTATGCACCTTCCTGACTATACAAAAATGCATGTAAACCCAGCTGGTGAGTGGAATAATTCGAAGATCGTATTCGACAATGGTCATGTAGAGCATTGGATCAATGGCGAAAAGATTCTTGAATTCGAAGCATGGACTGATGATTGGCATGCACGCAAAAATAGCGGCAAGTGGACTATGGCTCCAGAGTATGGTTTGTCAAAATCGGGTGTACTTTGTTTACAAGATCATGGCTACCCTGCATCTTTCCGTAACTTGAAGATCAAAGAACTTCCACGTAAAAACAAAGAAGTTTCTCTATTCAACGGTAAAGACCTTACAGGTTGGGAAGCATTCGGTACAGAACTATGGTATGTAGAAGATGGTATGATTATTTGCGAAAGTGGTCCAGAAAAGAAATATGGCTACCTTGCAACACGTAACTACTATGACAATTACGATCTAACTGTTGAATTCAAACAAGAAGCAGACGGTAACTCAGGTATCTTTGTTCGTTCATTTATTGAGCCAGAGGCTAAAGTAAACGGATGGCAAGTAGAGGTTGCTCCTAAAGGACGTGACACTGGTGGTATCTACGAATCATACGGACGTGGATGGTTAATCAAAATTGAAGATGCTAAAGAAGACATCCTTAAACCAGGCGAATGGAATACAATGCGTATCAAAGTAAATGGTGATAACGTTACAACTTGGTTGAACGGACAAGAGATGGTAAACTTTACAGATGCAAAAATTGGCAAAGGTAAAGGTCGTATCGCGCTTCAAATCCATGATGGCGGTGGCATCAAAGTACTTTGGCGTAATTTGAATTTGAAAACATTGTAAGATTTAGGTCTAACATACGATAAATAAGAGGTTATTATAGATGAAGCATCCTTCATCTATAATAACCTCTTATAGTATAACAGCCTTGTAAAATAACCCTTTATCTATAGATCACATTCCCGATAAAACTTTTGAGCACAATTATCAAGAAACTACAATCAGTGTATTGATTATTATTAACCACACATATAAACAACTGATGTTAAATCATTTATTAAGCAGATAGTTGAGGTTTAAATAACAGTTGTTTTTGTAGGTAGAATAATTTAAAAAATAAACCTACCTTTGTAAAACAATCATTAACAACAAACAAAACTATGAATTTAAATTTAACTTCGAACTCAGAACTGCGCGCCAAAGCACGCGCTAAACTTAGTGGAAACTGGACACCTGCCGTACTAATTCTACTCGTTACTTTAGGCGTAGCATGCGCTAGTCTACTATTGCTTTATTTCCCTTATTTTTTCGTTGCTCCAGTACTTATAGTTGGAGTACTCGGTGCTTTTTTGAATTCGGTTCGTTCTGAAGAAGAGGTGAAAATAAGCGATTTATTTGATGGATTCAAAAATAATTATGGAAAGAACTTAAAAACAATATGGGTGATGATTATTTACACATACTTATGGTCTTTACTCTTTTTTATCCCTGGTGTTGTCAAGCTATATTCGTACGCCATGACTCCCTACCTACTTAAAGATGAACCAGAATTAGGTGCCAATGCAACAATCGAAAAAAGCATGAAAATGATGGCTGGAAACAAAATGAAATTACTAAAGCTAGACTTCAGTTTCATTGGTTGGATCTTTTTATCTATGCTAACGCTAAATATTGGATTATTATGGGTAACTCCATATATGTATACCGCACGAGCTGAGTTCTACGAAGATCTTAAAAAGGCATATCAGGCAGAAGCATAAATCGCCAAAGAGACTAAAAAGAGGCTGTCCAAAAACAAATCAAAACTCAGAAAATGAGTTAAGCTTTGCTTTTGGACAGCCTCTTTTTTATTCTTAGTTTCTCAACATGTAACTAAAGCCCACTCCTACCTGAAATGGTGTTGATGTTTTTAAATGATTCTCGAACGACTTACCATAATCTAAAACATTATACCCAAGCCAAGCATCTACAGCCCATTTCTCTGCGATAGGATGTTGATAACCGAGCAGAACGGTATAGCCAAATTCCCACGAATCAGAAATATCGTAGCTGTCTACTTTATCAACATGATAAGAGATTAAATTATACGAAAAACGATTTTCAAGATAGAGAAATCGCCCTCGTTTGGTGCTCTCATCAGAACCAACCTCTAAATAGAACTTTGGTGCTAGATATGGAGCAAAAAATGAAGCTCGATAAACCTCTTTCTGACTGCGCACTTCTTTTATAGGAAGATCTGCTTTCTGTTTAAACCCTCCAGTCATAAACCCAACCCCCAATCCTAAAAAATCGAAGAAATTATATTCGTAACCTACTACAATTTTAAGTACTTGCGGATTATTTATCTCACTGTTTGTGTAATGACAGCCAAAGCCATAATTTAGACCTAGACTTACTTTGTCTCCTTCTTGCGCATGTAGATTAAAACAAGAGAGAAGCAAGATTGATAAGAAGATATAATTTCGTTTCATTTGAGTTGAATTTTAATTAATAGTATTTTAAAAATCTCAAAAACAAAGTCTCAAACCGATTTATCAGAAATAGAATTGCAATGTATAATAAAAAATTGAAATAAACAAACAATAATAACATAATACACCTATAAAAAGAGTGGCATAGTTATTACAACTATGCCACTCTTTTTATAGGTGTATTATGTATGCTGATAAATTATAAGCCGAAAGCTTCTTTCACTTGATCAACATAATCTAATTTCTCCCATGTAAATAGCTCCACCTCACGTACCAATGGTTCATTTGTGTAACGAGATACAAACTGCTTCGTTACCGTTTCTGGTTTACGACCCATGTGTCCATAAGCTGCAGTTTCAGAATAGATAGGGTTACGTAGTTTCAAGCGATCTTCAATTGCTTTCGGACGCATATCAAATAGATCCCATACCTTTTCTGCAATCTCACCATCACTGATCTCTACGTGGCTACGGTTGTAAGTATTTACGAAGATATTCATTGGTTTAGCTACACCGATAGCATACGACACTTGCACTAGTAACTCATCTGCTACACCAGCAGCAACCAAGTTCTTAGCAATATGACGTGCTGCATAAGCTGCCGAACGGTCTACTTTTGATGGATCTTTTCCAGAGAATGCACCACCACCGTGAGCACCTTTACCTCCGTAAGTATCTACAATAATTTTACGTCCTGTTAAACCTGTATCTCCGTGAGGACCACCAATCACAAATTTACCCGTTGGGTTTACGTGATAAACAATCTCTTCGTTAAACAAGGCTTGTACATTTGCTGGATATTGCGCAATCACACGAGGAACTAGAATAGTCTTCATATCTTCGGCGATTTTTTGCTGCATCGCTTCATCAGCAGCACGTTGTGCAGCCTCAGTCGTATCAGCAGGAAGTAAAAATTCGTCGTGCTGTGTTGATATTACAATCGTATCAATGCGCAATGGTGTTCCATTGTCATCGTATTCGATCGTTACTTGACTTTTTGCATCTGGACGCAAATAAGGCATTTTCTCTATTTCATTTTTGCGGATAACGGCAAGCTCTAACAATAATGCGTGCGAAAGGTCTAATGCTAATGGCATGTAGTTTTCGGTTTCGTTGGTTGCATAACCAAACATCATTCCTTGGTCTCCTGCACCTTGATTGTAAGCATCTTCACGCTCTACACCACGGTTAATATCACCCGATTGCTCATGTATAGACGAAAATACGCCACATGATTTTGCTTCGAATTGATATTCGCTTTTGGTATAACCAATGCGCTCAATCACTCCACGCGCTACATCTTGAACATCGATGTATGCACTTGATTTGACTTCGCCTGCAAGCACTACTTGACCGGTTGTTACTAATGTTTCGCAAGCTACTTTAGAATCTTTGTCGTACGCCAAAAATTCGTCTAGCAAAGCATCCGAAATTTGATCGGCTACTTTATCTGGGTGTCCTTCAGACACTGATTCGGAGGTAAATAAATAACTCATTTAATATAATTTGAATATAGGTTTTTACGCTGCGAATTGACGATAGGGGAAATGGAATAGAAGGCAAAGCAAGATGTAAAAGTTGTTTTTAGCATTTTTTCCTGTGGTTGCAAGCATACAAATCTCTCCACGTCAATTCAAATGCAAAGATATAAAGATATTTTGAGAAACAAATTATTTATCTTGAATTTGTAATTTAAATTCTGTATATATTTGTTTTATAGTCTTTTGCATTATAGGGTGGTGTAAATCTGGTGCAATCTCTGCCAAAGGCTTAAGTACAAAATCACGCACTGTGAACAATGGGTGTGGTAGTACTAAGTTTGAATTATTAAATACAAGCTGCTCGTACATTAATATATCAATATCAATAATTCTATCGTGGTAAACTGTTCCACCTTTAACTGTACGCCCCATCTCTATTTCGATCAGCTGGGTGATTGATAATAATTCTAGCGGCTCTGAAGTCGTATTAATAGATATTACACCATTCAAAAAACTATTTGAAGATTCAAATCCCCAAGGAGCTGTTTCTATAAATGAAGAAAGGGCGGAGATATCTCCCACCCTTTCGGTTAGCAACTGCACTGCGGTTGCCATATTTAGCTGTTTATCGCCAAGATTGGTTCCCAATCCAATGTAAACTAATGCCATTGTATTATATAATAAGCATTGCATCACCATAGGCACCGAACTTATAGTCCTCTTTAAGTGCTAATTGGTACGTGTCCATTATTAGATCATATCCACCAAAAGAGGCTGTCATCATTAATAATGTAGACAATGGCATGTGGAAATTAGTTATCATACTTGTTGCCACGCTAAACTCATATGGAGGGAAAATAAATTTATTTGTCCATCCTTCAAACTCTTTTAGGTGACCATCTGTACTTACAGCTGTTTCCATAGCACGCATTACTGAAGTTCCAACCGCACAAATTTGGTTGTTGCTATCTTTTGCCTTATTAACGGTGTCTACCACCTTTTTAGCAATATGCATCTGCTCTGAGTCCATTTTGTGTTTTGTCAAATCTTCCACATCAATTTCACGGAAGTTACCTAACCCTGAATGGAGTGTTAAATAGCCAAATTCACAATCTTTGATTTCAAGACGTTTCATTAACTCTCTGCTAAAGTGTAAACCTGCAGCTGGAGCTACAACAGCACCCTCTTCGCGCGCAAAGATATTTTGGTAACGCTCTTCATCTTCTGGCTCAACCTCACGCTCGATGTATTTCGGCAGTGGAGTTTCTCCTAAATCGTAAAGTGCTTTTTTGAACTCATCGTGTGGACCATCAAAAAGGAAACGTAATGTTCTACCTCTTGAAGTCGTATTGTCGATAACCTCGGCAACCATTGATTCATCTTCGCCAAAATAAAGTTTATTTCCAATACGAATCTTACGTGCAGGATCTACTAAAACATCCCATAAGCGCAATTCTGTATTCAATTCTCTAAGCAAAAACACTTCAATACGTGCACCTGTTTTCTCCTTATTTCCATAAAGACGTGCAGGAAATACCTTTGTATCATTGAATACAAAAGTATCTTTCGGTCCATAGTAATCTAAAATATCTTTAAATACTTTATGCTCTATCTCACCGGTTTTTCTATTCACAACTAACAATCTAGCTTCGTCTCTATTTTGAGATGGATGCAAAGCGATTTGCTCTTGTGGTAAATTGAATTTGAATTTTGAAAGCTTCATAATGGCTACTCTATTTTTTTATTTCTTATTTTTTATTCCTCTGTACTAATCACCTCTTTATCTAAAAAGGCATCTATATCTTCAGGTTGCATACACTGGTCTAATGTAAAAGCACCAATACGTGTACGAATCAAGCCAGTCAAATGTGCTCCTGAGTTTAGTGCTACACCAATATCACGAGCCAAAGCTCTAATATAAGTACCTTTACTACAAACAACACGTATCTTTATCTCTGGAAGATCATACGAAAGCAACTCAATCTCGTCGATAACGAGTGTTTTGGCTTTTAATAGAACCTCTTCTCCTTTGCGCGCTAATTCATAGGCACGCTTACCATCCACTTTACAAGCCGAATAGGCTGGTGGAATCTGTTGGATTGAGCCAATAAATGTAGGTAGCACCTCTGCCAAAAGCTCTTTTGTTATCTGTTCAGTTGGATATACTCCATCTACAGCTGTTTCTAAATCAAATGATGGTGTTGTTTCTCCCAAACGAAGGGTTGCAACATACTCTTTTGTTTGGTATTGATACTCATCAATACGCTTCGTTGCTTTACCTGTACAGATAATCATCACACCTGTAGCCAATGGATCTAACGTTCCCGCATGTCCAACTTTTATTTTCTTTACACCTAATTTACGCGAAAGTTTATATCTAAACTTATTCACTAAATCGAACGAAGTCCATGTTAGCGGTTTGTTAAATAACACAACCTCTCCTGCTATAAAATCCATCTTATTCTGTTATCTGCTTACTCTTTTTTACTATACCTACAATCACAAGTACAAAACCAATCACCGTTATTATAGGAGCTATTACAATACGACGTGTACTGAATATCTCTGGATTAAAAGAGACTCCATCCGCTGAAGCTCCACCAGACATAAGCATAAAGCCTATTACGATCAATACAATAGCAACTGCTATTATAATAAAGTTTTCGCGCCCGAAAGCAAAATCTTTGTTCGACATCTTTTTATATATAATATAATTTATCTACACTCATTTTCAAATATTTATTCACAGCAAAGTAGGTAGCTATAAATGAAATTAAGATACCTAATATTAATACAACCGCAAATACAATCAACAACATATCCATAGCCAACAGATTGACAAAAACACCTAACTCTGCTTGCAAATAATAGAGCGTTCCTGCTAACATCATGATAGCCAGCACAGCTGCCCATATACCACTTACAACATTGTACCATAAGAATGGTTTACGTATAAAGCCCGAGGTAGCTCCCACAAGTTTCATTGTATGAATAAGGAATCGTTTTGAATATATTAAAAGTCGGATTGTATTACTAATCAACACAAAGGATATGGCAAGCAGTACAGCCGCCAGTACAGATAGAATTAGACCTATGCGCTTTACATTATCATTTACCAACTGCATCATATCCTTTCGATAGAGTAGCTCGCTTACATTGGTATAGGCTTTTATATGTCTTTCTATTTTTTTAACGCTATCAGGATTAGCATATTGAGCATTCAAGCGAACTTCTATAGAAGCCTGCAAGGGATTAAATCCTAGAAATGTTTCGGGACTTTCGCCAAGTTCTTCTTCTAGCTCTTTTGCTGCTTGTTCTTTAGATATGTATTCGGTAGATTTAATATACGTTTTTGCATCTAACTGCTTTTGCATTTTTTTAATATTAGCATCAGAGACATTATCCTTTAAGACAATGGAAAATGATATATTCTCTTTTACATATTCAGACAGTTTATTTCCCAACAAACCGAACAAACAAATCAATCCCAATAAAAAAAGCACCAAAGCGATACTAATGATTGATGTAAGGCGTGAATTGAAAAAAGATATAGTGCTAACTTTCTGCTGTTTAGTCATCTTGACACGTTGTTTATTAAAATTGACAAAGAGAGGAGGTATGTCTTAAAGACAACCTCCCCAATATCACTGCAAAATAACAAATAAAATATGATATACACTATTTATTTGTTATTCTTTAACTTCGTATTCAATTATACAGCCTCAACAGACTCGCCAAATAGCGTTGCTGAAGTTGCACTTATTATTTTAACGGTTACATATTGACCTACTTTGTAGTTCTTTTTATCAAAGATTACAACCTTATTCTGCTCTGTACGTCCGAATAGCTGTTCGCGCGAACGTTTAGAGAATCCTTCGATCAATACTTCAAACTCTTTACCGATATCGTTCTTATTACTTTTTTCGGAAAGTTCATTTTGCAAATCAATCATCATTTGCAGGCGACGGATCTTCTCCTCTTCAGAAACATTATCCTCTAAATGCTTCGAAGCATATGTACCTGGGCGCTCCGAGTATTTAAACATAAAAGAGAGTTCGAATCCTACTTCACGCATCAATGATAGAGTTTCGTCAAACTCAGCTTCTGTTTCTGAGTGGAATCCACAAAACAGATCGGTAGAGATTGCACATGTAGGCAGAATGCGGCGGATTGCAGCAATACGCTCCAAATACCATTCACGCGTATATTTACGATTCATCACATCTAACACACGTGAGCATCCTGATTGCGCTGGAAGGTGGATATATTTACAAAGGTTTTTATATTTTGCCATCGTGTGAAGCATCTCATCACTCATATCTTTTGGATGCGAGGTTGCAAAACGAATACGCATTTCAGGCACTTCAAGGGCTACTATTTCGAGTAGTTTCGGAAAGTTAATCACTTCTGCTGCTTGTTCAAAAGCGTAAGAGTTTACGTTTTGTCCCAACAGGGTAACCTCTTTGAATCCTTTTGCTTGCATGTCACGCACCTCGTTGAGAATGCTCTCTACATCACGGCTACGCTCTCTACCTCTTGTATAAGGTACAATACAATAGGTACAGAAGTTATTGCAACCACGCATGATTGACACAAAACCTGTAATGCGTGCACCTGCCAATTTCAATGGAATTACATCTTTGTAGGTTTCTTGTGTAGAAAGTTCTACATTGATTGCTTTCTCTCCACGCTCTACTGCGCCTACAAGGTTGGGTAGATCCATGTATGAGTCTGGCCCAACTACTAAATTGGCTTTGTGTACTGTGATCAGATCCTCTTTGATATGCTCAGCCATGCAGCCTAGCACTCCGATGATAAGTGATTTCTTTTTGCGCTTTAGAGATTGGAAGTACTGTAATCTTCCGTAAATCTTTTGCTCGGCATTTTCTCTGATTGAGCAGGTGTTTACGAAAACGGCATCAGCCTCTTCAATTACATTTGTTATTTCGTACCCATCCATCTGCATAATAGATGCAACTACTTCGGTGTCGGCTACATTCATTTGGCAACCATAGGTCTCAATAAACAGCTTCTTTGTCTCGTTGTTGGTAGCAGATTTAAAGTCTACGTCCATGCTTTTCTTTTCCATAAATATTAATTTTATATTGATAAAGTGAAATTACTTCTTGTTGAGTATCATCTATTAAAATAATTCTCATTACATTTGAGGTGCAAAAATAATCAAACTTATGGAGAACTTAGGCGATTGGCTTTATATTGTTTTTTTAATTATAGGTGGTATCAGTATGTTTTTCTCTTCGAAGAAGGAGGCGAAGAAGCCTACGGTCGTACTGGGGCACCCTGATGGGCATATTGACATGCCTGCAAAAAAAACAGTGCGCAATAATAAGAGTACGAAAAAGAATCTAAAAAATCAGCTTAAAGATGAAACAACCCCCGCCTCAACGTTCAATCCTATGAACGAAAGCGGTAGTTACCATTCTACTTACGTTAGTCCTTATGCAAAAGAGATTGATGAGATAGAGAACGAGCCTGCCGAGACCATCCATTTAGATGATCCCAACGAGGCTCGCAAAGCATTTATTTATTCAGAAGTTTTTGGGCGCAAGTTTTAATACTTGCGCATTGCTCAGAAAGGTCTTTTTCTTCCACCTCCACCAGGACCATGACCAGGACCTTGATTCATCTTCATGTCCGATGCTGTAGCACCTCCCTTAAAGATACTGAATCGGTAGATAAAGTGAACCATAAAATAACTACTTAACGTGTTGTATTCTGTATCTTGCGTGTAATTTGCTGTTACATTACGCGAGATATTGCTACGCTGATTCAATATATCATACATCTTGATGCGAATAGTTCCTTGATTATTTTTGAGGAACTGTTTCGAGGCGGATGCATTCCAGAGAATTTCGTTCTGCTCAAACCCTGCTGTATATCCTGAGTTAGTGGCATAATTAATATCACTCTCTAATTGAAACCCGAGTGGCAGGTGAACTGTTGTACTTCCTCCTAAATCATAGTTAAAGATATTTTGATCTGCTTCGGCTTGCACTGAATTAGTCACTCCACTATAGCGGATACCTCCATTGAGGGTTAGGTCGATCAAATCGGAACGGAAGTTCAGCGATGCACGCTCTTGTGCCATTACATGCTTGTTTGTATTCTTGGCTGCATCGATGTATCCATTACTGTTATTGTAAGACAAAAAGGTCATTGAGTTGACTGAGAACTTCTTGTTTTTGAGTGGCATATTGAACATTACGCGGGCATTCGTATTCCAATTTCCATCAATATTTTCGTATGTTGTTAACTTTTTACCACTATTTCCTTCGTAAGTTGTTTTGCTTACTATATCGTTGAGCGTGTAACCTCCATTGAGCATAAACATAAATGCGCGCTGACTCTCTGGTTTAAAATTGTGAAAACGAATGTTTAG
>CAMQTD010000038.1 GCA_947036995.1 uncultured Parabacteroides sp. | reverse complement strand
GCGATTGACGGATAGGTTTGGATTTTAAACATTTACTGTTAGTGTTATTTGTTTTATCAACTTATCTCCTTGGATGCATTGTTTTTTGTATTCAAATGGATCTCCTGATCTAATGTGTATTCGATGATTTATTTAGGATTGGTGGGGAATTATTGATTCAAGAACTTGTATTAATGCGTGAAATTCAGTAGATCAATAAAAGATTATATTATCTTTGTGTCAATTTTATACTTTATAGTATCAAATTATATTATCAGAAAATAACTTTAATATTTAAAAACACAGAGAAAAATACATGAAAACATTGAATGAATTATTGAGCATCGTTTCGCAGTTTCAAACAGAAGGAAATTTAGTTGCAGCAGAGCCATTTGGAAATGGACACATCAACGATACCCTTAAAGTAACAGATGCAGACGGTGAAATTAAATATGTATTACAACGTATCAATCACCTTATCTTTACAAACGTAGAGATGCTACAAAACAATATCCACACGGTAACAACACACATCCGTGAGATATTAGAAGCAAAAGGCGAAACAGATATCGACCGCAAGGTATTGACTTTTTTACCAACAAAAGAGGGTTTACTTTATTACTTTGATGGCGAAAGCTATTGGAGAATGTGTCTATTTATCCCACGTAGCAAAAGTTTCGAAGAGGTAACTCCAGAACTTTCTTACGAAGCAGGTAAAGCATTTGGCGAATTCCAATCTATGTTATCAGATCTTCCAGCAGGAGCATTGGGCGAAACAATACCAAACTTCCACAATATGGAATTCCGTTTACAACAATTTCACGAAGCTGTTGCTGCCAATGCTGCAGGTCGCTTAGACGAAGTGAAAGAGTTAGTAGATGCAATCGAATCACGTGCAGAAGCAATGTGTATTCAAGAGAAACTATACCGCGAAGGAACATTAGAGAAAAGAACCAACCATTGCGATACGAAAGTGAATAACATCATGTTCGACGAAGATGGTAAAGTACTTTGTGTAATCGACCTCGACACCGTAATGCCAGGTTTTGTACTTTCTGATATCGGCGATTTTATCCGTACAGGAGCTAACACAGGTGCAGAGGATGATGAGAACCTAGACAACGTAAACGTGAATATGGAGATATTCAAAGCCTACACACGTGGATATATGGAGACAGCTAAAGCGTTTTTAACGCCACAAGAGATCACGCTTCTTCCTTATGGAGGTCGTTTGCTAACCTATATGCAAACAGTTCGTTTCTTAACAGACTATATCAATGGAGATACATATTACAAAATTCACTCTCCAAAACATAACCTACAGCGCACACTAGCGCAATATAAACTACTTCAAAGCCTTGAAGCAAATGCACCTGAGATGGATGCATTTATGAGCGAATGGTTGTAGAATAAGTAGACAAACATCGTAAATATAACATACAGAATCCGTAGGAGTCTGCATGTAACAAATAAAGTCCCGTCCAGCAAGAGCGCTAAATAAGCGTTCTGCTAGACGGGATTGTTTGTTATATACAATCCTTTAAGTACAATAACCCGCTTGTGTACGATGCAAAATGGAATAAGAAAAACAGAGAATCCCTATAGCTTAACCTTGCTGACACCCGGGTCTCAGCACCCTTTACACCCGGGTGTCAGCATAGGTTACACCCGGGTGTAAGAGGGGTCTACACCCGGGTGTCAGAAACAATAGCCTAGTGCATTACCCAAAACGCCTAGGCATCTAATGGAAGATACATAACTACCTTGCTGAAAAAAAGATAAATGCAATCGCTAAAACCTCATCCATACACCGCTCTCAACAAAGATATTTGCCCCAAACAAAAGAGCGAAAGCAAAATAATTGCCCCACCACACCTTTAAATCTTTTTTTTTACCTAAGTTTGCACAAACGAAATAGAGATAATGGAAAATATTCAGAAAAAATATTTATTAGGACTTACACTAGACGAATTAAAACAAGTAGCACAAGCAGTAGGATTACCAGCTTATGCCGCTAAACAGATAGCAGATTGGTTATATAAAAAGCGTGTAACAACGATAGACGCGATGACAAATCTACCAGCTGCCAAACGCCAGCAACTACAAGAAACCTACGAAGTAGGAGCCATTGCACCCACAGAGGCGATGAAGTCTGTAGATGGAACAATTAAATACCTCTACCGCACGCACGAAAATCATTTTGTAGAAGCTGTTTATATTCCTACAGACGACCGTGCTACGCTCTGCGTATCCTCGCAAGTAGGCTGTAAAATGAACTGCTTGTTTTGTATGACCGGTAAGCAAGGCTTTACAACAAACCTCACTGCAAACGAAATTATCAACCAAATACAATCGCTTCCCGAAACAGAATCACTCACAAACATCGTGTTTATGGGGATGGGAGAGCCATTAGATAATGTAGACGAACTCTTCAAAGCACTCGAAATATTGACATCAACGTATGGTTATGGATGGAGTCCGAAGCGTATTACGGTTTCGACCATCGGTGTGCTTAAAGGATTAAAAAGATTTCTTGATGAGTGCGATTGCCACTTAGCCGTAAGCCTGCACTCTCCATTCCCTGAAGAGCGTCTGTCGTTAATGCCTGTAGAAAAGGCCTTTGCCGCACAAGAGGTGATTGATCTAATCAAAGAGTACGACTTCAGCCACCAGCGCAGAGTTTCGTTCGAATACATTGTATTTAATAATTTAAACGATACGCCCAAACATAGTGCCGCTTTAGCTTGTTTACTAAGAGGAATTGATTGTAGAGTTAACTTAATTCGTTTTCATGCCATACCGAATGTAGACCTAGAAAGTCCGAGTATGACCAAAATGAATACGTTTCGAGACCAATTAAATGCAAAAGCAATCGTTTGTACGGTAAGAGCCTCACGTGGTGAAGACATCTTTGCCGCTTGTGGTATGCTCTCGACACTAAAAAAAGAGCAAAAGGGATAAACGTTAGGTTGTTTTGTGGAAATAATTTATCTTTGTCAAACATATAAAAGAAAGTATTATGAAAGCTGTATCGTTAATCGTAAGTTTGTGTACATGCATATTCCTATTGGGAGCATGTAATAGTGGATCGGTGGTAACCAATTCTACAGGAGCACCTAATGAAATAATCGTGGTAATGCCAAAGGCTCAGTGGGATGGTGAGGCAGGAGAGGCGCTAAAAGGCGTATTAAATGCACCAGTTCCAGGTTTGCCACAACGCGAAGCTAAACTTACGGTATCGTATACCGATCCGGCTAACTTTGATGGATTTCTGAAAGTGATACGTAATATATTGATCGTAAAGATTGATGCAGATAAGTATACAAAAACAAGTGTAAAGCAGAGTCTTAATCGTTGGGCACGTAACCAAGCGATACTTCAGATACAAGCACCAGATGTAGCCTCTTTTGATGCATTTATGGCAAAGCAAGGGAACAAAATTGCTGATTTCTTTATCAAACAAGAGCGCCTTAGAAAGCAAGCCTTATTAAAAGATGTTTACAGTGCATCAGCACAGAAACGTATAAACGAGAAGTTTGGTATTGATATGAGCGTATCTGAAGATATGATATATCCAAAAGATACAACAGACTTTTTCTGGACTACAAACAATGCAAACCTAGGACGTCAAGACCTAGTTGTTTACTCGTTTCCATACACAGACAAAGATACATTCACAAAAGAATATTTAGTAGCCAAGCGCGATTCGGTAATGAAAGCAAACCTACCAGGCGCTTTCCCTAACTCGTATATGGCTACAGAGATGCGTTACGACCTAGCATACACACCGCTTGATATTAACGGTAACTATGTAGGCGAACTGCGTGGTATGTGGCGTATGAAAGGCGACATGATGGGTGGCCCATTTGTGAGCCATGCACGTGTAGACGAGAAAAACCAACGTGTGATCGTAACCGAAGGTTTTGTATTTGCACCAGAAACAAAAAAACGAAATCATATCCGTTCACTCGAAGCAATGTTGTACTCAGTATCATTGCCCGGAGATAAACCTGTTGTAGAAGAGGTTGTTGTGAATGAGGAGAAGGAGTAAAAAGAATAAAAAAAGAATAAACAGAATAGATGGAAGAGCGTTTGATTAAAGTGGGAATTACCCATGGTGATATTAATGGTATTGGCTACGAAGTTATTTTAAAAGCATTTTCAGATATCCGTTTGGCAGAACTTTGTACGCCTATTATCTACGGATCTTCTAAAATTGCGGCATATCACCGCAAAGCTTTAGAGATGCCTGCTGTAAATATGAATACCATCACAGACGCTGAGTCTGCAGGTATTAACCGTATTAATATTATCAATTGCGTCGACGACGAAACAAAGGTTGAGTTAACAAAATCGACTCCATCAGCAGGTGTAGCAGCTTATAAAGCAATAGAAGCTGCCGTAGCCGATGTGAAGCGTGGCGTAATAGATGTGTTACTAACAGCACCCATAAATAAGAACAATATACAGAATGAGGATTTCCATTTTCCGGGACATACCGAATTCTTCGAAAGTGCCTTTGGTGGTGTAGGGCGTAAAGCATTAATGATTTTATTAAATCAAAATATCCGTGTAGCATTGGTTACAGGGCATATCCCATTGGCTAAGGTAGCCGAAAGTATAACGAAAGAGAGTGTTATGCAGAAACTCAAAATCTTTAATCAATCACTGATTCAAGATTTCGGAATTGTAAGACCTCGTATTGCCGTATTAGGGTTGAATCCACATGCTGGAGATGCTGGCTTCTTGGGAGACGAAGAGCTAACAATCATTACACCAGCTATGTTAGAGATGGAGCAACGTGGTGTATCCTCGTTCGGTCCGTATGCTGCCGATGGTTTCTTTGGTTCGGGTGCTTTTGAAAAGTTTGATGGTGTACTGGCTATGTATCACGATCAAGGTTTAGCACCTTTCAAAGCATTGGCTATGGAAGATGGTGTAAACTATACAGCAGGGCTTTCGGTGGTACGCACCTCGCCAGCACATGGTACAGCATACGATATTGCGGGTAAGAATGAGGCTTCGGAAGAGTCTTTCAGACAAGCCCTATATTTAGCGTTAGACATCTATCGTAACCGTGCTATTTACAAAGAGATTTCGCAAAATCCAATGCGCAAACAGTACTTTGATAAGAGTAGTGATAATGTTAAGCTTGATTTAACAAAAGAGGAAAATCAAGACCCTATAATCACAGAATAGTTTGTGGTTTATTAGCAAAATAATAGGACAAAAAGCATTTCTTAGTCACTAGGAACTGCTTTTTGTCTATTTATATAATTACAATAAAAAGAATAAAATGTTTAAAGAAAAAACGATAGTTTATACTTCAGGCACATTTGATATGTTTCATTGCAATCATTTGAAAATGATTAATTATGCCCGTAGTTTAGGAGATGTTTTAATTGTAGGTGTTAGCTCGGACGAGTTGGTTTCTTCGTACAAAGCGCCTCCCGCGATTCCTTTTACCGAACGGATGCAAATTATCGAAGCACTTAGAACTCCGGATATTGTTATTCCACAACATTCGCTTGATCACAAAGAAATTGTAAAGAAACTCAATATTGATGCGTTCGTTGTGGGCGATGATTGGTTTGGAAAGTACGACTATTTGAAAGATTTAGGTGTTCAGGTATTTTATTTTCCTTATGGTACAGGTGTGTCAACATCGAACTTAAAGAAAACAATTCACGACACGTACGAGTCTAACCTACAGTTGCAGCAACAAGCAAAGCCTTCAAATCTAGGGGAAACTTCAGAAGAATCATCCGATAAAGCATAATTTCTTATGGGTAAATATGCTTTTATAACAGGAGGAACTAAAGGAATAGGGCGTGCCGTAGCTAAATGTTTGGCACAAGCAGGGTATAACTTGCTATTAACTTATGCTTCGGATCAAGAGGCTGCAACGTGTTGTGCCGATGAGTTGCGTGCAATGGGGGTAGAGGTGCATCTGTTATGTGCCGATATAACTTCGTCTAATTCAATTTCATTGATAGCAGCATACTTAGATACGCATGCCATTCGTTTAGATGCTTTGGTGTTTAATGCTGGGCTTACGTGCCGAGATTCGTTCGAGACGATGGATTTCGAATCGTGGGATCGTGTTTTCTATGCGAATGTTCACTTCCCTGTGTTTCTACTTCAACGGATTGTATCTTGTTTAAATGCAGGCAGTAGCGTTGTTTTTACAGGTTCTCTGATGGGTAACGAGCCTCATTCTGTTTCGCTAGCTTATGGTGTAACAAAATCGGCCGTGCATGCATTGGTTAAGAATTTGGTTAAGTTTATGCAACCTTATGGTGTGCGTGTAAATGCCGTAGCACCCGGTTTTGTGGATACAGAATGGCAAAAAACAAAGCCTGCCGAAATCCGTCAGAATATAGAACGTAAGATTGCCATCGGTCACTTTTGTGATCCCGATGAGTTAGCTCAGGTATACAAAATGCTAATCGAAAGCAGCTATTTCAATGGCGAAGTAGTTGTGGTTGATGGAGGCTATTCGTATAAGTGAGAAATATAAATTATTAAATTAAAAAGGCTTCTGATAATAAAGAAGCAACGGATTCAATGAATGATATAAATAAAGAGTACGAATCGTCGTTAAAGTCGATCGAAACAGAGAATAGTGTTGATAAAGCATTTTACAGACCACTGGGTTTCAGAATTGCACGTTTATTAAAGAACACAGGCATTACGCCTAACATGATTACAATCCTTTCTATCTTTGTAGGAGCAGGAGCTGGATTGATGTTTTATCATCCTTATAATATTGCATATGCAATTTATGGGATATTGTTTTTAGTAGCTGCCAATATCTTAGACTGTGTAGATGGTCAGTTGGCACGTATGACGGGGATTAAATCAGAAATAGGGCGTATCCTTGATGGTTTTGCGGGTGATATCTGGTTTCTGTGTATTTATATCGCTTTTGCAATGCGTTCGATAGACGAATATGGGAGTTATTGGTTTATTGCACTAGCAGTACTCTCTACACTCTCGCATTTGGTACAGGCTGCCGTAACGGATTATTATAAAACGTTGCATCTATTCTTTGTGAGTAAAGAGAAGGGTAAAGAGTTTGAATCGTATAGCGAAGTATTGGCCCGTTACGAGCAGATGCCGAGCGGAATTAATAAATTCTTCTCCTATTTCTATATTGGCTACACACGTAATCAAGAGTTTATAACGCCTAAATTGCAAGCATTACTAGCTAACTTAAAAGCTACTTATGGCGAGAATATTCCAGAATCGGTACGTTTAGCATTCAGAGAGAAGAGTAAGAAACTGATGTTTTATATTGATTTTATGACATTTAATGGTCGTACGTTAGCCATGTTTGCTATTGTACTGACTGGGCAAGTTTGGCTATACTTCTTATTTGAAATCATCTTTTTAAATATTATCTTAGTATATGTGGTGAAGAAGCACGAAAAAATGTGTCTCTCTTTTATTAAATAAAATAATCATTTAAATTCTAACGCGTAGTGAGCATAACCCTATGTTCGCTACGCGTTAGAATTTTTCATTTGTAGAATTCATGTCTGACAAAACAAATTTAATTAAGAATATTTTCTTTGGTATTGGTGTATTTGTTATTTTTATAATGATTAAGTCAATCGGTTTTGACGTTATTTGTCAGAATTTAAAACAAACAGGTTGGTGGTTTATTGCCATTATTGGGCTGTGGGTATTTGTGTATCTCTTTAATGCCATTTCCCTTTTTATTATCATCCGTGATGGTAGCGAAGCCGCTAAGGGTGTCAGCTTTCTGCGCACACTTAAGCTAATAATCAGTGGGTATGCTATTAATTACACGACCCCCGTAGGGCTGTTAGGTGGCGAACCTTATCGCATATTAGAGCTGAAACCTGTTTTAGGAACTAAAAAAGCAACATCCTCTATTTTGTTATATGCGATGATGCACTTTGTGTCGCACCTAATTTTATGGATGATGGCTGTGCCGATGGTTGCACTAACAGTAGCATCATTAAGTTTAGGGATTGAGATCGTGCTTTGGTGTGTTTTAGCTGGTTCAATCTTACTGATCGCTTGGGCAATACGAGTCTATAAAACAGGACTTATTAAACGTGCCGTAGCCATCGGTAAACGTATTCCGTTTGTAAAAAAACGTGTTAGCGCCTTGGCAGACGAGAAAAAAGATCAAATAGAGGAGTTAGATCACCTAATTTCTAATTTATATAATAACAGACGTAGTTCGTTTTATTACTCTTTAGGGTTCGAAGTGGTGTCGCGCTTGATTGGGTGTATGGAGATTTACATTATGCTCTATTCAGTTGGAGCAGATGTAACAGTGTTGCAAAGTATAATTATTGTGGCCTATGCCTCACTTTTTGCCAATTTATTGTTCTTTTCACCTATGCAACTCGGTACACGAGAAGGTGGATATGTGCTCGCTTTACGTATGCTCTCAATGCCGATCGGTTTGGGTGTATATATTGGATTGTGTGCACGCATGCGAGAACTATTTTGGATTGTGGTAGGTGTGGCTATAATGAAATATAAATCGTTAAAGTAAAATGAAGAAGAGTGTTATAGATTTAGCCGATTTACAAGCTGTTGCCTCCTGTTTTAAAAGTAAAATTGGCGCATGCATAGGTAAAAAGCTGTTGAAATGGTTTAGTATAGAGAAAGTAAACGATGTGCATAAGGCTAACTGTCACTTAAGAGGGTGTCGCTTTACAACCGCTTTGCTGAAAGATTTAGGCGTTTCATATAAATTACATCATGCCGAACGACTTAAAGAGCTACCCGAAGGTGCTTTTGTAACCGTATCGAATCATCCTTTTGGACATATTGATGGTATTATGTTGATTGATATTTTTGCAAAGATAAGACCCGACTTTACCGTTATGGTAAACGGCTTTCTAACCAAAATAGGCGCCATGAGCCAGAACTTTGTTGCCGTAAAGCCCGATACAAAGAAGCGCGGAGCTAACCTAGCCAATGTAAGTGGTGTGCGCGGTGCACTTTCGCAGTTAGCGAATAATCATCCAATGGGATTCTTTCCTGCTGGAGCAATGTCGTTCTACTCGTGCAAAGAGCGAGGTATACGTGATATTAATTGGGCACCGAGTGTTATTCGTTTAATAAAACGATCCAAAAAGATAATCTATCCTGTCTATTTTGAAGGAAGAAATTCAAATCTATTTTACCTACTGGGTTGGATGGATTGGCGTGTTCGTACACTTCGTGTAGCAGAAGAGGCGTTTAATAAGCGTGGACACTGTTACAATGTTTACATCGGAGCACCTATCTCTGTAGAGAAACAAGCTTCGTTTGAAACAGACGAAGCATTTGCAGCCTATTTGTATCAAAAAACATACGAATTAGCGCCTAAACGCAAATAAAAGCGACGATTAGGTATATCCATAAAGAGGATTAATTGAATTTTGTTTGTAAATTTGTCAGATATAAAAAGAAAATACAACGCGCTTATATGATTAAAGGTGATATACAACAAGTAAAACAACGCTTTGGTATTATTGGAAACAATGACGACTTGAACCGAGCTTTAGACATAGCCTTGCAGGTAGCACCCACAGATTTGTCGGTGCTTATAACAGGTGAGAGTGGAGTTGGTAAAGAGACATTTCCTCAAATAATTCATCAAAACAGTGCCCGTAAGCATGGGCAATATATTGCAGTGAATTGTGGTGCTATACCAGAGGGAACAATAGATTCGGAACTATTTGGTCACGAAAAAGGCTCCTTTACAGGCGCATTGGCCGATCGTAAAGGTTATTTTGAAGGAGCAGATGGTGGAACTATCTTCTTAGACGAAGTAGGAGAGTTACCACTCTCTACACAGGCTCGTTTGTTACGTGTGCTAGAGACGGGAGAATTTATTAAAGTAGGCTCTTCTAAGGTACTCAAAGTAAACGTGCGTATTGTGGCTGCAACAAATGTAAGATTAATGCAAGCTGTTTCTGAAGGTAAATTTAGAGAAGATCTTTACTACAGACTTAATACTGTACCTATCCAACTGCCTCCATTGCGCGATCGTGGCGAAGATATTGTCCTGTTGTTCCGTAAGTTCTCGAGTGTTTGCGCCGATAAATACAGAATGCCAGCCATCTATTTGAGCGAAGATGCACGCTTGATGTTGCTATCATATCGTTGGCCAGGTAATATCAGAGAGCTTAAAAATGTAACTGAACGTATCTCTGTTATCGAAGAGAGTCGTGATATTACGGCAGACATTCTTTCGCTTTATCTACCGAATGTATCGATGGATAAATTCCCCGTACTCGTTAAACAAGATCAAGATCAGAAATCGTTTAATAGCGAGCGCGAAATATTGTATCAAGTGCTGTTCGATATGAAGAAGGATATGAACGATTTGAAAAAATTAGTGCACGAGATTATGAATGGTAATGCGCCATCGGTTGTAGATGAGCCAGTGTTTACACCCCATCCGCATTCGCATGCACACCCTATTCATCCAATTGTAACACAAGAAATACAAGAGTCTGAGGCATACGAAGAGGCAACCTTATCCCTCGAAGAGGTAGAGCGCGATATGATTCGCAAAGCACTCGAACGGCATAAAGGAAAGCGCAAAAATGCAGCCAATGATCTTAAAATATCAGAACGTACACTATACCGTAAAATTAAAGAATATAATCTAGAGTAATATGCTTACAAAACAAACTATACTACGTGCCTCGCTCGTATCATTTATACTGCTAATTGCAGTTAGTTGTTCGATATCTTATAAATTCAATGGTGCTTCGATTGATTACAATGTAACGAAGACGATTACAATTAAAGATTTCCCCAATCAAGCGCCGTTGGTTATGCCAACATTGGCACAACAATTTACCAATTCGGTACAAGACATCTATATTCGTCAAACGCGTTTAACGATGGTTCCGAACAATGGAGATTTGGAGATCGAGGGAGAGATTACAGGTTTTGATCTTGCGCCTACAGCTGTAAGAGAAGATATGTATGCCTCACGTACAAAATTAACAATTACGGTGCGTGTGCGTTATACCAATAAAAACAAACAAGAAGACGACTTTGAGCAATCATTCTCTGCCTTTAGAGAGTTTGATGCCAACAAACAACTTCAAGATGTACAAGATCAGTTAAGCGAAGAGATTTGTAAAGAGCTGGCAGATATGATATACAATGCTACGGTAGCCAACTGGTAATCATACTGAATAGATGAGCACGCTTACACAAACAGAACTGAGCCAGTATATGGCAGACAACTCCTTGCTTTCGGAAGAGACGCTTCCGAAGCTAAAGGATGCGATGCAAAGATATCCCTATTTTGCATCCCTGTCGTTATTATATTTAAAGAATTTGGCACTGTTACACGATCCATCTTTCGAAACAGTTTTAGCACGTTTGGCTATTGCTGTACCAGACAGGAAGCAGTTGTTTTTGCTTCTCGACCCAAGTAATTCTAATATGATGCCTTTGACAGATTTAGAAGCTGCACCACATACGGTTGATACATTCTCTTTGATTGACGACTATCTCTCTGAAAAGAAGATGGAGGAGCCTGATGCGAAAGATGTTTCGTTGTTGCTAAATACATCGGTATCTACCGACTATTTACATTGGGATTTGAAAAAACCGCAAGACGAAGCAGAGGCTCCAGTACAACTGCAACACGCCGATTTGATTGATAGTTTTATCGAGAACGAACTGCAACGCCCGATGGTTTTACCAACGGCAAAAGAAAATTCTGCTGTGCGAGATCGAATTGAAGCGTTGGAAGATAAATCGAAAGATTCGTTTTTCACCGAAACTTTAGCAAGAATTTATGTTAAACAGAAGCGATATGAAAAAGCTTTGCAAATAATTCAAAAATTAAGCTTGAATTATCCAGAAAAAAATGTTTACTTTGCAGATCAGATAAGTTTTCTGGAAAAATTGATTATTAACACTAAAAAATAAAAAAATGTACGTATTTATTTCTATCTTAATCTTAATAGCTGCATTGCTTCTTGTAGGAATTGTTTTGGTTCAAAACTCTAAAGGAGGTGGTTTAGCTTCAGGATTTTCTTCGTCTAATCAAATTATGGGTGTACGTAAAACTACAGATTTTTTAGAGAAAGCAACATGGGGATTGGCTATTTTTATTCTTGTGTGCTGTATTATTATGCCTGCATTTCTTCCAACGAAACAAAATGTAAATCAATCAGACATTACAGAGCAGGTAAACAATGCTGTAACGATTGATCCAAATGCAGCTGGTCAAGATTTTGGTACTGCACTTCCAACAGAACCAGCAGATTCAGTAAAATAATATAATTAATAAGTAGGTAAATCACATACATATTTATAATTAAAATACAAAGGAGGTTCTATTATAGAGCCTCCTTTATCTGTTTGCAATCCTTAGTCATGTTATTCAAATACGCTTTTAAGGTAGGAGACTTAAATTGAAAACCATTTTTGATCAGATATCTAGGAACTACGCACTGACCATTCAGCATCACCTCAGAAGCCTCTCCATATACAAATTTAATCACACAGCTCGGAATAGGCACCAAATGCTTTCTGTTGTAGTGGCGAGCCAATATTTCGGTGAATCTACGTTGTGTTAATTGCTCGGGAGCTGTTAAGTTGATTATGCCATGCAGCGCATCATTTTTGATTATAAATGATATCGCATTGAATAGATCGTCACGGCCTATCCAAGCAAAAGATTGATTTCCATCTCCTGCCACTACTGCTACGCCCACCGTTTTGATCGGTAGTAACATTCTTTTTAAAGCTCCTCCATCAGGTGCTAACACAATTCCTAAACGCATAATCACAACTCTAACATCTGTAGAGGTGTTTAAATTTAAAGCCTCTTGCTCCCACATTTTACATAATTCAGCTAAAAAACCGCTTCCTTTTGATGCGTTACTTTCATCATAGCATTTAGCTGAATCGTAGTACCCAACTGCCGATGTGGATATAAATAACCTGCATTTATCACTTTTATTGATGGCAGCAACAAGCATTCGTGTCGAGAATATTCTGCTTTCGTAGAGTTCTTCTTTATATTCATTACTCCAATACTTGTTGATAGGAGCACCTGCTAGGTTGATTACGATATCGCATGTATCTATAAGATCGAAAAGATCTTGTTTATTATCGTCTTTAAACAATGCTCTTTGAATGGCTACGACCTCATTATCCTCTGTTGATAGATATTGACAGAGTGAGGTGCCTATAAAACCTGTAGAACCGCTAATTGCTATTTTCATATTGATTCGTATTTAAATAAACTACGCTGTATATCGAACAAAGTGAGCATACAATAGTTTATAAACCACGCTTTGATTTAGAATTTTATCCATTCGTTATTTATATTTTCAACAAAACAGCATGAATAAAACGTGTGGAGATTTAATAAATAAGCGCTATTCGATGGATCTAAGTTAACTACAGATTGCTTATTTTACGCTATCTTTGTACAATCAATATTTTATGGCGTTGTAAATTAAGTGGTATATGGCAAAGACTAAATCAGTATATATTTGTTCGGCATGTGGTGCCGATTCTCCCAAATGGCAAGGTAAATGTCCCGCTTGTGGTGCATGGAATACGTATGTCGAAGAGCTGGTATCTAAAGAACCAGCAGCAAAGCGTGTTATTCCGGGGATGCCTTCGGAGAAGGTGCGTCCTATATTATTAGCAGATATCACCTCACAAGAGGAGGCTCGCATCGATTTAAAAGATGAGGAGCTTAACAGAGTGCTCGGTGGAGGTCTGGTAAAAGGCTCACTGGTTTTGATAGGAGGAGAGCCAGGTATTGGTAAATCTACGCTTGTTTTACAAACCGTATTGGGCTTGCAGTCTTTAAAAACGCTCTACGTATCGGGCGAAGAGAGTAGTAGTCAACTAAAGCTACGCGCAGATCGCTTAAAGCACGAACGCCCAAACTGTTACATTCTCTGCGAAACAAACCTAGAGCAAATCTTTACACAAGCACACAATATACAGCCCGAATTATTGATTATAGACTCTATCCAAACCATGTTTTCGGAGTTTGTAGAATCTTCGCCAGGGAGTGTTTCTCAGGTACGAGAGTGCTCTGCCGCCATACTGAAGTATGCTAAAGAGAGTGGAGTGCCTGTTTTATTGATAGGTCACATTAATAAAGAGGGTAGTATTGCAGGTCCTAAAGTATTGGAGCATATCGTAGATACGGTGCTTCAATTCGAAGGAGATCAGCACTATATGTACCGCATTTTGCGAAGCATTAAAAATAGATTCGGAAGCACTGCGGAGTTGGGTATTTACGAAATGAGACAAAACGGACTGCGTGAAGTAAGTAACCCATCCGAACTACTGCTCACTCAAAATCACGAAGGACTCAGTGGTGTGGCTATTGCAGCAGCCATCGAAGGCGTTCGTCCTTTTCTGATAGAAACGCAAGCATTGGTAAGCACGGCAGTATACGGAACACCACAGCGATCGTCTACAGGTTTCGACCTCCGACGCATGAATATGCTATTGGCAGTTTTAGAGAAACGCGCTGGCTTTAAATTAGTTCAGAAAGATGTATTTCTAAATATCGCAGGAGGGCTGAAGGTGAACGATCCCGCCAATGACTTAGCCGTGATTAGTTCCGTCCTCTCTTCGAGCTTAGATATCGCTATTGAGACAGGCGTGTGTATGGCTGGCGAGGTTGGCTTATCGGGCGAGATTCGTCCTGTAAACCGTATCGAGCAACGCATTCACGAAGCAGAGAAGTTAGGGTTTAAGCGTATCCTCATCCCACATAATAATCTCAAAGGATTTGATACAACCAAATTATCAATACAAATAATACAAGTAAAAAAAGTAGAAGAGGCCTTTAGACAGCTATTTGGCTAACTCAAAATACCTCTTTTCAATTAATCAAATATGATAAAAGAATTACTATTACGTGTTTTGCCCGAAGAGGCATACAACGAGCAGACGATACTACGTGTTGCCGAAAGAGAAACAGGCTTTGACGCCGAAGATATTAAGGCTGTACGCGTATTGAAACGCTCGGTAGATGCGCGCAAGCGTCAGGTGATTATCAACCTTAAACTGCGTGTATTCATCAACGAGTTGCCTACCGAACAGGAATACGAAACTACAAACTATACGGATGTTAGCAATGGCAAAAGCGTTGTTATTGTAGGTGCTGGTCCGGGCGGACTTTTTGCTGCATTACGTTTGATCGAGCTAGGCTTACGTCCTATCATTATCGAAAGAGGTAAAAACGTAAGAGACCGCAAGCGTGATATTGCACTGATCACACGCGAACATTTAGTAAACCCAGAGTCGAACTACAGTTTTGGTGAGGGTGGAGCAGGAGCTTACTCGGATGGTAAACTATATACACGTAGTAAAAAGCGTGGATCGGTAGATAAGATATTGAATGTGTTTTGCCAACACGGTGCTAGTCCATCTATTTTAGTAGATGCACACCCACATATTGGTACCGATAAACTACCACGCGTAATCGAAAACATGCGTAACCAAATTATCGAATGCGGAGGCGAAGTTCATTTCGAAACACGCATGGATAAGCTGATTATAAAAGATAACGAAGTAATTGGTGTAGAAACTAATACAGGCAAAACATTTAACGGACCAGTAGTGTTAGCAACAGGACACTCTGCACGTGATGTATATTACTACCTGCATGAGCAGAACATTGCACTCGAAGCCAAAGGTATTGCCGTTGGTGTACGTGTAGAGCATCCACAAGAGCTTATCGACCAACTGCAATATCACTCAATAGATGGACGTGGCGACTACCTTCCACCAGCAGAATACAGTTATGTAACACAAGCGCAAGGGCGTGGTGTGTACTCTTTCTGTATGTGTCCAGGAGGTTTTGTAGTGCCAGCAGCAAGTGCACCAAAGCAAGTTGTCGTAAATGGAATGTCGCCAGCGAATCGTGGCTCTAAGTGGGCTAATTCAGGTATGGTTGTTGAGGTTCGTCCCGAAGATTTTCCTCAATATGAGGCAGATGGCGTACTTGGATTAATGAAGTTTCAAGAAGAGATGGAGCGTTTCAGTTGGTTAAACGGAGGTATGAAGCAAACAGCACCAGCACAAAGACTGGGCGATTTTGTGAAAAAGAAAAACTCATACGACCTTCCCGAATCATCTTATACACCAGGCTTATTAGCTTCGCCACTTCACTTTTGGATGCCCGAATTTATCACCAACCGTTTGCGCGAGGGATTAAACTATTTTGGTAAAGTATCGCACGGTTTTATGACAAACGAAGCGGTGATGATTGGTATGGAAACACGCACATCGTCTCCTGTACGTATTGTACGCGATCGTGATACGTGTCAACATATTACACTTAAAGGTCTTTTCCCATGTGGCGAAGGAGCTGGCTATGCAGGCGGAATTGTTTCGGCAGCAATCGATGGCGAGCGATGTGCAGAGGGTGTGAAACAAATATTTTTTGACAATTAAATATGCTCTATAGTCTAGATCCTTGGTTGTTTTAGCTAAAAAATTGTTTTCATTTTGTTACCTGATTCACTCGGGTAACAAAATGAAAACAAATAAAAAGACTTTAAATCTACATGCCGCTAACGGTTAATCTATTGTAAATCTGTCAATAACTACAGTTCCTTAATTTAATAAACGATAGATTGAGGTCTATCCTCTTTAGCTGTACCATATTTTTTATTTGGCGTATCACCCATAACAAACTTCAATGCGCCACCTGCCATTATATCTTTATATGTAATAAACGTTTTAGCGTATGGTTTCCCATTGAGTGTTGCAGATTGAATGTATATGTTTTTATCAGAATTATTTTCTGCTGTAACTACAAATTGCTTATTGTTACCAACGTTTATTTTCACCTCTTCAAATAGTGGCGAGGCAATAACGAATGCACCACTACTTGCGTTAGAAGGATAGAATCCCATAGATGTAAATATATACCATGCACTCATCTGTCCTGCATCTTCATTTCCGCACATTCCGTCGGGCGTATCTGTGAAGAAAGTCTTCATGATATGACGCGTTAATTTTGCTGTTTTCCACTGTTCGCCAATATAGTTATATAAAAATGGAGTCGAATGGTTTGGTTCATTTCCTTGAGCATATTGCCCTACAAGACCTGAGATGTCAGAAGAAGCTCCCTCACCCAATTCTGAGCTTATCGTGTAAAGGCTATCAAGTTTTGTAGAGAAAGCCTTTTCTGAGCCGAAAAGTGCAATAAGACCTTCAACATCGTGAGGAACTAACCAAGTATATTGCCATGCATTACCCTCGCAATAATCATCTTTACGGTGCGTTGAATACACAGGATCAAAAGGCTCTCTAAATTCTCCATTTAATAACTTACCACGCATAAATCCACTATTCTTATCAAAATAGTGCTTGTAATATTTTGATCGTTTCAGGAAATAGTCATAATCTTCGGTCTTACCCATACGTTTAGCCATTTGAGCAATAGCCCAGTCTGAAATACAGTATTCCAATGCTTTGGCTACACTTTCATTCTCTTTTTCAGAAGGAATAAACTCGTTTGTACGAACGTAATCAAGTCCTCGTTCGTTTAACATAGCATAGTTTTTAATCGCTTCGTATGCTTTATTGGGGTCGAATCCTTTAAATCCTTTAAGGTAAGCATCTACAATTACTGGGATTGAACTAAAACCAACCATACAATCATTTTCGTTACCAGCCAAATGCCATACAGGAACTTTTCCTTGTTGGTCGTAAATATCCAACATATTGTTTACCATTTCGCCAACACGCTCAGGAGCAGTAATCGTGAAAAGTGGGTGAGCAGCACGGTAGGTATCCCAAAGTGAATAGACCGTGTATACAGTCGAAGGAGAGTTGTATATTTTACCATCAGCACCACGATAATCACCATTTACATCATTAAATGTTTGTGGAGCAAAAGCAGTATGATACATTGCTGTATAAAATGATCTTATATCAGCTTGGTTTGTTCCCTTAATCTCTATTTTAGATAAAAAATCATTCCATTTTGTATTAGCAGTGTTCTTTACATCATTAAATGCTTTGCCTTTAACTTCTGCCACAAAATTACGCTCTGCACCCTCAGTACTTACAGGAGAGATAGCCACACGTGAAATGATCTCTTTACCATTTTTGCCTGCATCTTTAAACTTCACAAATGCTTTTAAACGTTTTGCTTTGTTCTCATTCTCCATTTTAATGGTATCATTGTAATACACAATGCTCACGATAGGTTCTGAAAATTCAGCGACAAAATACAAGCGTTGATCTGGTGCCCAACCCTTTGAGTATCTGTAACCCTCTATTTTGTTATCTCCAATTTGTTTTAAATACCCCTCTACTGGAGTATCCCAACCAATACCACTTTCTAAATCAACAACAATATTAACATTGTCAGCATTCGATGGATATTTATATCTGTGAATAGCTCCACGCGCTGTTGATGTTAGTTCTGCTTCAATATTATACTTATCTAAGCGTACTGAATAGTAGCCAGGTGACACAACTTCGTTAGCGTGCGAAAACTTAGATAAATATCCGCTTTCTTGATTCTCCAATGTCCCTTTTGTAATAGGAATAACGCCTGTTGTAGGCATAAAAACAATATCTCCTAAATCACCAATACCAGTACCACTTAAATGGGTATGTGCAAAGCCAATAATAGTTGAGTCTGAATAGTGATAACCCGAACACCAATCCCAACCTTGAGTAATGTTTGACGGACCCACTTGGACTCCTCCAAAAGGAACGTTAGCTCCTAAAAAAACGTGTCCGTGATAGTCTGTTCCAATATATGGATCGACATAAGACGTAAGAGATGGATTCTCTTTTACATCTGTCGTTGTTTGACAAGCACTAACAGTAAGTGCCAAAACAGCTAGGCTAAAAATCTTTTTCTTCATGATATAATCTTTATATGTGTTATCTAATCTAGTTTTATTAGTCATAATCTCTCAATCCCCTCTCGTATAGCTCAAAAATGGAAGTAATACGTTTGTCTAACATGTAAAAGTAATAAAATTATCGGAATTAGCATCTGCTTTACACGTTGCATAATAGAGAATTAGGATTAATGAAAGCTGAAATATCTTTTACAGTAGGAGGTAGAAGGCTTTTTATGTTTGCCAATTACGCTGTTTTCTGCCAAGGAATAGCGCCTGTAACACGAATATGTTCCATCATCCATCACCGCCTATTTTATCTTAGAATTAAACAAATTTTAAGACAACACCGCACCAACACTGCACCAACACCGCGCCAATAGTGGTGTTTTATTTCCGCTGCTTTAAGTGATAGATTACCAGTAGAATAGGTCTGTTTTTAAAGGCGTATGTTTTTGCATTCACCAACACCGCGTCAACACCGCACCAACACCACGCCAATTCTTCTTAATATAGAATTAATTTATAATTAATTCTATTAGTATTTATATTATATTAATACCGAAATTTTCGTTGAAATTTCTCAAAACGCTTCGCCTGTTGCTTTTTGTCGAATGTAATCTGATGGACGAATCAGTGGGGTAAATTTGGAGGATATATCAATGGTGTCGAAATGCACTACTGTCTACCAATAAATAGACAACGTCTACACCTACCAAAACCAGTGGATAACCCTACACAGACGGTGTCTATTTATCCCTACACACCTGTCTATTTGCTTGCGTGTCTGCTTTTAGGTTTCAAGCGCACTTTCGAGTAAAGAATTAGCATCAATTTCGGGGGGGGACCAACAATTCACCATCGATTAGCATCGTTTA
>CAMQTD010000037.1 GCA_947036995.1 uncultured Parabacteroides sp. | reverse complement strand
ACGAGTTGTTGATGTTGATTATATCAAAGATTACGAGCTTCTTGCAACTTTCAGTAATGAAAGTAAAAAGAATTAGGCACTGAGGTTGAGAAAGAAGCAAACACTCTCTTTATAGGTCAAATCATTGAGCAAGCCAGAAAAAAAGCAGCAATAACACAAACTGAGCTTGCCAAGAAAATAGGAACGGATAGAGCTTACATCTCTCGTGTGGAAGCAGGTGAAATAGATCCAACGGTTTCTTCCTTTTACCGTATTGCTTCTGCTTTAGGCTTAAACGTTGAATTAATGCCTAATCCTATAGTTAAGATTGAAAGTGAGATCGAGTATAAGGCGATTTGCCAAAGAATAGAAGAGCTTCTACCCATGACAGAGAATGATACTCCTGTAACAGATTGTAGATTTATTGAGCTTAAACTTATATCAGACCTTGCAGCTGATTATGATGAAGAACATTACCCAATGGGAAAACCCTCCCTTGTAGGTTTAATAGAGTTACGAATGTACGAAATGGAGATCACAAAAGATCAACTACCTGTATTGATAGGCATAGATACGCTTCGTATAGATGCAATCATGCAAAACAAAGACAACCCAACTACTCACGAGATAGCTCTTATTGGTAAAAAGCTGACTATTGATCCTAATAATTACACCACAAACAGAACTGTCGAAGTTATTGTTGAACAATCAGATGATAACCTTAGTGCTTATATTGAGGGTGCTCCTATCATTACAGTAGGCGACGACATGAAAGAAATAGAGCTGAACATGAAAGAGGCTATCGAATTATATTTGGAAGATAATACGAATCCTGTAGAGATCCTTACAGGGGATTTTGAACTTCGTTTTAAATTGATTCATCCATAAGTTTGTAGCAAAGACTTTTATAGTAAACGCCGTGTTCCTTTATTGGTTCACGGCGTTTATTACTAAATCCAACCTTTTATTATTTTAATTTTCTTAGTATCAACACTATTTTGTATAACTCTTCAGACATAGTTTTTTTTAATACATCCAAAGCTAACACGTGCTTGGTGAAAGATGATAATTTATCAATATCATCCCCATTCTCTATAAAATTAAATAGTATTATAGTAAGATATACCCTCCTCGTAAAACCTACATCACCGGCAATTCGATCCACTCACTTGCAGGGTGATTATTACGGAGATATGCTTGCAGATAATCTACCGTACTCTTACTAAGCAGCTGATCTGCTGAATCGTTTTGATTGAATATAACACCTTGAACAGGGATTTCATATTGCTGACAAGCGTAGAGAGAAAGTAGCGTATGATTGATACTTCCTAATTTGGCAGAGGTAACAAGGTAGATCGGGTATCCGCAGGCTTTTACATAATCTATTGTTGTTTGTGTATCATCGATAGGCACCATCAATCCGCCAGCACCTTCGAGTAGAACGATTTCGTAATCGGCTTGTAGCTGTTCGGTGGCTTGGGTGATTACGTTGCAGTCGATGGTTACACCATCTATCTCGGCGGCTAGATGGGGCGAACAGGGGTAGGTGAAAAGATACGGACAGGTAGTGCCAGCTTTGTCTTCGGGCAGCAGGGGTAACTGTTGCAGTTCGCGGTGTTTTTCGATATCTTCAGAGATATCTATGCAACCTGTTTGAATCATCTTTTGTGTAATTACACGTTTGCCTTGGGCAGCGAAATTGTTTGCTAACAGTGCTGTTGCGTATGTTTTTCCGATGTTGGTATCAATACCTGTGATGAAGAATACTTTTCCTTTCATTTTATTTTATAATTATGGGGTTACTATTTTTTACGTAATACGAAATAAAGGGGGTGGTAGGTTAGTTTTACCTTTCCGTTGGTGGCGTAGTGCAAATGGTACTGCTCGGTAAATGTTTTGAGTCTGCCTGCTGTCCATACACTACCCTGCTGCGTGGCAGTAACACCTGTGTTTTTTAAATGTTTGAGTACATCGAGGGGCGAATCAAACCAGCGCGTTATAAGCTCCTCCTCTACCACTTCGATAGTAAAATATTCCGATGCCCACGCTTCCACCTCCTGAAGTGTGGGGTAGTTCAGTCCTTGTTGTGTGAGTGATTTAACTTCGTGTAGGTTTTGTTTGCCAAACGTATTAAATACGAATACGCCCGATTCACAAAGCAGCCCTGCCATCTGTTGAATAAATGCTTTGGGATTATTAAACCACTGCATCGTAGAGGCAGAAGCAATAAGGGAGTAGACACCTGTAAACGTTAATGTTTCGGCATCACCTTGTATGTAGGTGTATCGTTCGTTTTCCATCTGCTTAAACAGTGTTGCTGGTTGCGGACATAAATCGTTCAGCACCCACTCGCTTGCGGTTGCATGCGGTTGTAACAAACGCGTAAAACCACCAGTACCACATCCGATCTCTAAAATACGCTCCGTGGTGTAGGGTTGTGTATTCAAAAAAGCGTGTAACCGTTCATGTATCTGCTGTTGTGCTACCGCAGCTTGATTGTACGAGGCTTGTGCGCGGGTAAAACGAGCTGTAATCAGTTGCTTCGAAACAGTGTTTACAGGGTGCTGCGGTTTTATAAGCTCCTCCCAATGTGTCCATTTATAGAATGGGTAGTGTGGGGTATCGGGTAGCTTTTCAATTACTACACCTTGACATGTTAGCCAATAGTTTGTTAGGTTAACGGTTGGGAATATTAGATCTTGCTCACTGATGATTACTTTGTTCCAAAAGCCAGTGTGCGAAACGGCTTCTCTTCCACGCACCAACAGCGCTATGGCTGCTAATTCTATCGCTAAAGATGTGGTAGAGCGTTGCACAGGTGTTTGATCAAATGATTGATGCAGCTCTTTACTGCCACACATACGGCGGTTGAATCGCATCCGTTTTTTGTCCGAAAACTCATCCAATGTGCCTGCAAATATAGCCGAAGGAATACCAAAAGCATCATCAATCGGACAAGGTGTACCATTGATTGCTGTGGTAGAAGCGAATGGATAGGCGTGCAAAAGTTGTTCGGCGACCCATACCCCCATAGACCATGCTACGAGGTGTACCTCTTTATAAGCATGCAGCAGCGTGCTATCCCAATTCAAATCGGTATAATCGTAACAAATCACGACATCCATCGTATCTGATTGGATATGTCGAAAGGGTGAATCGTCCATCCCCCACCCTGCAAAAAAGAGCAGCAGGCGGTTCGAGTTGTTCTGTATAAGTGAAATATGTTGCATTATAGTGCTGCTATAAGTTGATTAATTTCGTTTTCTTGAATCGATGCAGTGAAAGAGAAACGCAAACGCGCTGTTCCGACAGGTACCGTAGGCGGACGAACGGGCAGCACATAAAAGCCTCTCTTTTGTAACTGTAAAGCCTGCTGCATACACGCTTCGTTATCCCCCACAATATATGGGATGATATGACTCTGACTGGGTGTAAGCACGCCTCGCTCGGCTAATTGCGTACGGAAATAACCACTTACCGCAGCAAGTTGTGTACGCTGTGCTGTAAATTGTGGTAACTTTTCGAACAGATAGTAACTCCACGCTACATTGATTGGTGGCAGGGCGGTAGAGAAAATAAGCGGTCGCATGGTATTGATAAGGTACTGCTTAATCGTTTCTGAGCAGATTACATAAGCGCCTACCGATGCCAAAGCCTTGCCGAACGTTCCCACTAAGAAGTCTATCTGTTCGATACAGTACTCAACTTCGGCAATTCCTAATCCAGACTTTCCGTAAGCACCAATGGCATGCGCTTCGTCTACATAGAGCATTACGTTTTGATAGCGTGCTTTGAGCTGTACCAAGGTATTCAGGTCTACCACATCACCATCCATGCTGAATATGCTTTCGGTTACAATGATATACTGCTCGTATCTGTTTGTCTCTTTTTTCAAGAGCTGTTCTAAGTGCTCCATATCGTTGTGGCGGTAGCGTACAAAGGCACAACCTGCCAACTTCATCCCATCAATAATACTTGCATGCACTAATTTATCTGCCAATATCAAGGTCTGTTTGGTCGATACAGCAGGAAGGATACCTAAATTTGCATGATACCCACTATTGAATAGGAGTGCCGAACGTCCGCCAAACCGCTCACCCATCAACGATTCTAAGGCTGCGTAGATGGGGTAATTCCCAGTTAACAGACGCGAAGAGGAGGACGAAAAGGGCAACGCCTTAGATTGAATCGCATTTATAAAATCTGCCTGCATCGCTGCATCACTTGCCAGACCGAGGTAATCGTTGCTCGATAAATTAAGCATCTGCTGCTGATTGGGCGTTGAAAGATACTTTTGTTGCTGCTCAATTGTGGGTAGTTGGCGGAGGTTTCCCTGCTGTTCCAACACCGATAGCGCTTCGTTATAGTTATACATTATACTCTTTTTTATCTATGGATTGAATCACACACAACAGGGCGGATGTTAACGTTGTCAACTCTGCTTCCGTAATAATAAAAGGTGGCATGAGGTAGATCAACTTACCAAAAGGACGTACCCATACACCCTCTTCGACAAAGCGGCGTTGCATAAAAGCCATATCTACGGGACGATCTACTTCGATCACGCCAATAGCACCGAGTACACGCACATCAACTACACCTTCGATCGCACGTGCTGGGGCTAGTTGCTGCTGAAGTTGAGATTCGATACGCTTCACATTGGCTTGCCAATCGGACGATTTCAGTAGTTTGATCGAGGCAGTAGCTACGGCACAGGTTAAGGGATTTGCCATAAAGGTAGGTCCGTGCATAAAACAACTTGCCTCTCCACTGCATATTTGATTGGCAATGGCGGTAGATGTTGCCGTTACTGCCATCGAGAGGTATCCACCTGTTAAGGCTTTTCCAACACACATAATGTCAGGCTGAATAGCGGCATGTTCTACAGCAAACCATTTGCCTGTACGTCCAAAACCTGTTGCAATCTCATCTACAATAAGTAGTACATTATATTCTTTGCAAAGCTCGCTCGCTTGGCGGAGGTATTCGGGCGCATAAAAACGCATACCGCCAGCACCTTGTACAATAGGCTCTAAGATAAAAGCGGCAATTGTTTGGTGATACGTTTCGAGTAGATTACGTAGCGGTTCAATATCAGAACTGTTCCATTCTCCTGCAAAAGGGGTAGTCGGTGCTGGTATAAAATGTTGAATCGGGAGTGCTTTAGCAAAGATGCCGTGCATACCTGTTACAGGATCACAGACAGACATTGCATTCCATGTATCTCCATGGTAACCCGATCGGATAGTTGCAAACTGATATTTGTCGGTGTTACCTACGGCTTGCCAATATTGAATCGCCATTTTCATGGCTACCTCTACGGCTACTGAACCCGAATCGCAGTAGAATAGTTTCTGCATCGTTGTGGGTAGTATACTCAATAACTGTTCGGCAAGTTCAACAGCAGGACGGTGCGTAAGTCCACCAAACATTACATGACTCATGGCTGCTGCCTGTGTTGTAAGTGCTTGATTCAATACGGGATGGTTGTAGCCATGCACGACTGCCCACCACGACGACATGCCATCTATAAGTTCTGTACCATCTTCTAAAACAAGTGTTACTCCATGTGCCGATGCTACGGGGTAGACTGGCAGTGGATTAATCGTTGATGTATAGGGATGCCATAGGTGTTCGCGGTCTACGGCTAGTTGTTCAGTTGTATTCATCTCTTCAAATGCTTTTTTTAATTATTCGTTCCAATCTGTATCAGCAGTTAAATCGTAGCCCAATGCTGTAAATAGTGCTTTATCTTCTGCTACACTGCTGCCTACGGTAGTAAGCAAATCGCCCACGATTGCTGCGTTTACACCAATTTGTAGTGCGCGCTGCTGTGCCTCTTTTGATATTAACGATCTACCGCCCGAAAAGCGAAGATATGCCGTTGGGTTCAGGTAACGAAACAGTGCTACGGTTGTTAAATACGCCTCTTCGGTGAGTGGTGTAGCTGTAGCCAACGGTGTTCCGGGTATAGGCTGCAAAAGGTTAATCGGAATAGATAGTACGTGATGTTGCTGTAGATGATAAGCCATCTCGATACGTTGCTCGAGCGTTTCGCCCATGCCGATAATACCACCACTACAGATACGCATACCTACGGCACGTGCTGCATCGAGTGTTTCCCACTTTTCTGCCTGTGTATGTGTAGTACAGAGTGTGTCGAAATAAGAAGGTGCTGTTTCGATGTTGCAATGATAATTCTCTACACCACTCTCTTTAAGCTGCTTTAGTGCCGCTTGATCTAGCAATCCGAGGGATGCACAGCATTTAATCGTGGTCTCTTTTTTGATCACTTTAATGGTATCTACAATCTCTAGCAAATCGCTATTTGATACTTTACGCCCACTTGTTACCAACGAGAAGCGATTTATTCCCTGCGCATCGTATACCTTAGCTTGCGCTAAACAAGCAGCCTGCGAAAGCAATGGATAGTGTGCAGCAGTTGTATTGTAGTGTGCTGATTGCGAACACCATTTACAGTTTTCAGAACAGCGTCCGCTGCGGGCATTTAAGATAGAACATGTGTCGAACTTATGCTGCATAAAATGGGTTGTAATGCGTGCAGCACCTACATAAAGCGCCTCCTTATCTTGCTGGTTAGCTAGTTCGAGTGCCTCTTGTTCTGTTATTAATCCTCCTGAAAGGATATAATTCGTTATTTTTTCGATCATTCGTAGTATGTGTTTAAACGACCAAAGGGCTAATAACTGCGTATTGACACACAGTTATTAGCCCTTTGGGGTAATTTGTTTTTACATAAAAAGGTTGTGCAGCGATATAATCCTGCACACGTGTAGTTGTTAAAAGCAACAATGTAGGGTCTACAAACAGTGCTTCGTCCGCTTCTTCGTCGACATACTCTTTTGTATGCACAGCGTTCAATATGTCTGTTTCATTTATTTGATTTTTCGTTTGTAAACGTTCAATCAAATGAATCTGCAAAGCTCCAATCGTTACATTATGCTGTATAGAAACAAAAACAGCATACGCCTTCCTGCTCCACCTTCTGAAACGAAGGGATGAACTAAAAGAGGTATGCTGCTTTTTCATGTTATATTAAAATATAGCGTATACAGTTTATTTAGCTACGCGCTCTAACCATTTCAACATGCAAAGCATAGTGATCATAGAGATAGAACATGCAACAACAAATACAGTCCATGTTAACCAAATTGGCACAGTTTCATAAAGGATTGCACCAATAAATAGTAACTGGTTACCGATAGCCGTAGCTGCTAACCATCCACCTTGCATAATACCTTGGTATTTTGGAGGTGCAACTTTTGATACAAATGAGATACCAAGTGGAGATATATATAACTCTGCAACCGTAAGAATCAAATAAGTAAGCATCAATAACATTGGTGTTACTTTTACTGGAGAAGTTCCAGCAGCAACGATATCAGCATGTAAAGGAAGGTTCGCAAAATAAGAACCAATAGCCATTACAATATAAGCAGAAGCTGCAATACCCATACCAATAGCAATTTTCTTAGGTGTAGATGGCTCAGTACCACGTGCACGTTGCCATGCAAAGACTGCCATAATAACTGGTGTTAAGAACACCACAAAGAATGGGTTTAATGATTGGAATAACTCAGCAGAGATATTCATACCAAATAGGTTCAAATCAGTATATTCTTTTGCAAAGAATGTAAGTGTTAATCCATTTTGGTGGAAAGAGAACCAAAAGAAGATAACAACTGCAAACACTGCAAACAGTGCATACATACGTTGACGTACCTCTTTAATATCCATCTCAACCAATGTCTCACCTTCTTTAGCCACTGCTTTAACAGCAGGGTTAGGAAATGTATTCTTATTCTTAATATAGATAACTAACGAAATAGCCATAGCTACGATCGCTGTTGCAAATGCATAGTGAAAACCTGTTACGAATACTCCAAGATATTGGTCTGCAAAAGCAGTTAATTCGATTGTTTGTCCACCTGAAACTTCAGCAGCCAAACGGGTTAAATTCCCTGTTGCCTCTGGTGTGATTGTTCCATTAAGGTGCTGATGACAAAGCGCTGGAAGATCTGCATTATACGCAAATCCATTTGTATTTAACCACCAGTTACGCACTGTTATAGCCATCACTGGAGCAAAAATTGCACCTACATTGATAAACATATAGAACAGAGAGAAACCTGAGTCACGTTTGCTGCTATACTTCTCATTGTCGTACATCTGACCGATCAATGCTTGTAAGTTTCCTTTAAACAGTCCATTACCAAAAGCGATTGTGAATAGACCAATACAAGTCATAATCAAATACATCTGATACGATTCTGCTGGCACCGGTGTTGGTGTAGGAATAGCAATCATAAAATAACCAAGAGACATCACAATGATACCTGCTAGAATAGTCCCTTTAAAGTTTTGTGTTTTATCTGCAATAATACCACCCACAAAGGCTAAGATATAGATAGAGAAATAGAATACTGAATAGATTACACCTGCATCTGCACCTGACAAACCAAATTTGGCTTGAAGAAACAATACAAGTATAGCCATCATTGTGTAAAATCCGAAACGTTCTCCCATATTGGCAAAAGCTGCGGAAATAAGTCCTTTAGGATGATCTTTAAACATGTTTTTTTTAAGTTTTAGTAGATTATTAAATTATTGAATTATCTGTTTAATTGCCCCAGTTTCGGGATAGAAGAACACTTTAACAGGTGCTTTCTTATCTTCGAACAGTACAGGCGCTAAAGCCTCTTGCGTACCAAATTGGGTAATATGGAAATTGCCATTGAAAATTGTTTTAGCATTCATGGTTAGCGTTACATTTGCTTTACCTGGATCGTTATATACAATTCCTTTCATCTTTTTCGCTTTTTTCTCTGCCTCCTTAGCATCTAGTATCGGCGCCTTTTCGGTAGCTGTTAACGATAAATAGATTGGTGCACCACCAAGGTCGTCGGCATCCACAATACCACGTTGTGTAGAGAATCGGAACAAAACCTCTTTCTCTATATCCTCTGCTGGAGCGATCGTAAATGTTTTTATTTGAGTTGTCTGTTTCGTTGTTCCAATAAAAAGCGCCATCAATGCTTGCTCCTGCTCTTCTAGTTGCTGAATAATCAGCTTCATTGCCACACCATCTGGAGGGGTATTGTCTGATTCGCCTGTTAAAATATTCATGCGGCTCTCTCTGATACGGTAAATCTGACGTGCAGCTACTTCGGCTTGCTTCGAGGTAGAACCTGCCATTAGCAACTCTTCGCTTTTGATGGATGCTTCGTTTACGTCTGATGCTTCGTTAGCTACTGCCTTTTTTCGTTTCTCTGCTGGGATTTCATAATCGGCATTGATTGCACATAGCAGCCCATCTTCGGTTAAGTAGGCATATGGCGCTACTGTTCCGGGCTTAAAGGATACTATAAATGTATTATCTTGATCTGGCACACCAGCGTTCTCTACAACTACTGTTTTCAGTTTGTATGTAGTATGGTTAGCTATAATTGCATTGTCTACGCCCAAATACTTTTCGGCATATCTATAATATGGTCCAACCGTATAGACGGTTTTTACCACATTGGCATTCACTTGCAACAACGTTTTAGGCAATACATAAGTAATACCATAATCGTTGCTCTTTATGGCATTCTTCTTAATCACTTTGGTTTGTGCCACCGCAGGGATCGAAAATATAAGTGTTGCTATAATGACAAAATTCTTCATATTCATTCTTTATTATGTAATTCTATTACGAATTTACAAAAATATAAAATAATTCGATACTATGCAACTCTAAATCGTGTAAATATGGATAAAAGGATGCTTTATCGTTATAAAGCGATAACAATTAAAAATTCGTTCGATCATTTCATTATACAACGAGTTAAATCAAGTTTTTTCTGTAAATTTGTAGCTCAAATTATACAGTGAATGATACTAAACAAACTTTCGATACTCAATTATAAGAATATTTGTCAATGCGATATTAATTTTTCATCGAAGATGAATTGTTTCTTCGGCAACAATGGAATGGGTAAAACAAATTTGTTAGACGCTATTCACTACCTCTCGTTCTGCAAAAGCCATATCAATACACTAGATAGCCAGATTATAAACAACAGCGAAGAGCTTTGTGTTATTCAGGCAGACTACGACTATGAACAGCGCGCCGAGAATATCTTTTGTGCCATACGTCGCAAACAACGCAAGCAGTTTAAACGTAATAAAAAGGAGTACGATAAGCTATCAGACCATATTGGTCTGCTTCCGCTTGTGATTGTATCGCCTGCTGATTCTGAACTGATAAAGGGTGGAAGCGACGAGCGACGTAAGTTTTTAGATGTAATCATCTCCCAACGTAGCCCCACCTACCTGCATGCGTTGATTCAATACAACACAGCATTAGCACAACGCAACGCACTACTCAAAGCAGAAAGTCAAGACATTGCGCTTTTTGAGGTGATCGAAATGCAGATGGAACGCTATGCACGCTTAGTATACAACGAGCGAAACAGTTATATCGAAGCCTTTACTCCTATATTCAACACCTTTTACCAAATTATCTGCCAATCATCCGAATGCATTGCGCTTACTTATGTTTCTCAACTAAGCATCGAAGCAGATCTTGCCGAGAAGCTGGCACGCACACGAGACCGTGATCGTATTTTGGGCTACTCCTCGTCGGGTATACATAAAGATGATTTGGAGATGAAGTTAGATGATTACCTAATTCGTCGCGTAGGTTCGCAGGGGCAGAACAAAACATACCTTATTGCGCTTAAACTCGCACAATTCGATTTCTTAGCACAAAAGGGACAAACTACCCCGATACTGCTACTGGATGATATATTCGATAAACTAGATGCCGACCGTGTAGAGCAGATTATCAACTTAGTTTCGGGCGAAAGGTTTGGGCAAATATTTATTACCGATACCAATCGGAAGTATTTAGATGCAATCTTAGCAGCTACAAATAATGATTACCGCCTTTTTAAAGTATCGCAAGGCGAAGTATTTTCAATGAACAAAGAGAACGATGAAACGAACAAATAGCCAATCAATTAGCGAAATAATAGGTGATGTTTTTAATGAGAACAGACAACTAAGAGAGAAGATTCTTGAGATACGCATCGAGCGTGCTTGGGGCGAAGTACTTGGGCCTATGGTGATGCAATACACACGCAATGTATATGTACGCTACGGTGTGCTGTATGTTTCGCTCACTTCCGCCGTATTACGCAGCGAGCTATCCATGTGTAAAGAGCGGTTAGTGGTAAGTTTAAATAAATATGCTGGTGCCGAAGTAATCAAAGAGTTAGTACTTCGTTAACACCTGCTGATCTGTTACAACAATATCCATTGAGATGTCGAACGGTTCTACAGGAATCGTTTCGTTAAGTTGGAAATCAAAACAGAACCCCAACTTAACACTTTGTGCATCTTTGCTAAGGAGTTTATCATAAAACCCCTTACCCCTACCCATACGGTTTAGCTGCTTATCAAAAGCGATGCCTGGCACTACGATCAAATCCATTGCAGGCAAAATTATGTTAGCATCTACCTCCTTAGGTTCTAAAATACCATATGCACCTACTTGCATAGATGATTTCCCTTCATACTTCCGAAAGATTAAATCATCCCCCACTACCACAGGTAATAACAAACACTTTGTTTGATACCAGCGTTCGAGAAGCGATGTCGTATCAACCTCACCCCATAGTGGATAGTAAAGGGCTATGCAGTCTGCTTTCTGAAAGTGTGTTGTAGCTTCTAACCGCGCCGTAGCAGTAACAGAAAAGGAGCTAAGCTCCTTTTCGCTATAACTCCTTTTCGTTGTTTGTATAATCTTGCGTAAGGCTTGCTTACGTGTATGTACTGAATCCATATTACTCTTTAATTGTAACCTTATCTGCTGCTTTATCTGCTGTTTCCGCCTCAAGTATAATTACAGGAGGCTGAGGTATCGCTTTTTCGGACTTTATTAACTCCACGGCTTTGTTTACTGTCGGATCGTCTTCCAATAGGATTGGGTAGAATCCATTATCGTCAAACAGGTTACGCACCACGTAGGCTTGAATAAGATTTGTAATCAAATTACGTGATATATTAATTAATGTGGTACGTTTTTTGATTCCTTTGGTTGCTGCATAGGTTGTGAAGTCGTTCAGCAAAGGCTGCGTTTTCAAGTAAGCGTACAACTCTTTGTACGTTGCAAATGAAGTTAGCTTCTCACGGTTGTGATCGGCATAGTTAAATGCAAACTGATATACTAAACCATTATTCATTACATTGGTGTAGTACGAGCTCATTCCGACTGTATCTCTTGGCACGAAATAGTCTGGCATAACACCACCACCACCATAAACCGGACGACCTATTGAGGTTTTGTATAACAGCGAATCGTTCATCTGAATACTATCTGCCGAGTCAAACTCGCCATGTGTAAAGCGGTTGATTAGATCTTTCTCATATTCATCTCCTCCACCTAATTCGTATTTCTTTTGGATAGAACGTCCCGAAGGTGTATAGTAACGTGCAATAGTTAAGCGAATTGCCGAACCATCCGAAAGTTCTACTGGCGATTGTACTAATCCTTTCCCAAATGTTCTTCTACCTACAATCACACCTCTATCATTGTCTTGAATTGCACCAGCAAAGATTTCACTTGCCGATCCAGACCATTCGTCAGTAAGCACTACCAATGGCGCTTCTTGACATGTACCTGTACCATTTGCAAACATATCACTACGTGGGAACGCCTTTCCTTGTGTATAAACAATCAGTTGCCCCTCTTTCATAAACTCATTAATCATATTAATGGCTGCATCCATGTATCCACCAGTATTACCACGTAGATCTACAATAAATGCTTTAGCGCCCTCCTCTTTCAACTTTGCAATCGAGGTGATAAACTCTTGGTAGGTAGTGCGTCCAAATTTAGTTACTTTGATGTAGCCAATACCTGGATCTACAATAAAGGTTGCAGTAATTGATTTTACCGAAACATCGCCACGTGTGATATCGAAATGAATCAACTCTGTATCGTTACCACGCTGAATACCTACTTTTACTTGGCTATCTTTAGCGCCGCGTAGGTGTTTCATTATTTTTACTTGATTCGTTCTTCCTACATACACGGTATCGTTAATTGTGATGATACGGTCGCCAGGTAGTACACCTGCCTTTTCGGAAGGTCCACCCGATACTACATTTACGACTGCAATCGTATCTGTAAGCATATTAAATTCGATACCGATACCACTAAACGAGCCTTCTAGGTCTTCGTTTACCGCTTCTAAATCTTTTGCAGGGATATATACCGAATGCGGATCTAGTTCGTTAAATATCTTTGGGATAGTCTCTTCGATCAACTTATTCATATCTACCGTATCAACATATTGCTTATTGATAACATCGAGGATCGAATTAATCTTATTCAACGAAGTATAGTTGCGCGAATCTGATTTGGGTGTAATGTACAAATTCCCAATAAAGATTCCCATCGCAATACTAGTTGCGATAATCACAGGTAGCCATACGGCTAGTTTTGTATTTTTATTCATTTTCAAGTATGTGGTATAACTTATTATATTTATTTGTTTGTATCTATAAATTCTAGTTCAATGCCTGCTCGTTCGAGTAAGTCGCAACCATCCGAAATGCGATATTGCTGCGAATATACGACGCGCTTAATCCCCGATTGTATAATCAACTTGGCACATTCAATGCAGGGCGATGTGGTTACATAGATGGTAGCGCCTTTACTGCTATTTGACGAGGCTGCCACTTTTGTGATGGCGTTGGCTTCGGCATGCATTACATAAGGCTTGGTTATATCGTTATCATCTTCACAAATATTCTCAAACCCACTAGGTGTTCCGTTGTAACCATCCGAAATAATCATTTTATCTTTCACGATAAGTGCACCCACTTGTCTACGTTTGCAGTACGAACTTTCTGCCCACACAGCTGCCATACGTAGATAACGTTTATCTAACTCAACTTGTTTATCGATTTTATCACTCATTTGGTATACATTTATATTCAGTGTACTCTATTTGAAATACAAATATAGTTAGAATTTATGGCTTAAAGGCTTATTCTAATTAACAATATACATCGAACAGTTTAATATTTTGTAAAAGGTAGTTATCTAAAATAAAACACATATAAGGGTAACTACAAAAAACATCCTTTGTTTTGTTTCTGACACCCGGGTGTAAAGGGGGCTTACACCCGGGTGTCAGAAACAAAACAAAGGATGTTTTTTTTTAAAAGGTATGCATGTAGTTGAGGTAATCTAGGTAGTTTTGTTTAAATAGCCCTATAACTATCCATTGTCCTTACCTATATATTTTGCATTTTCTCTTTTATAAAACAGGCAATCATATCTACCGTTTTATCTATTCCTAACAGATCCGAATCAATAGAAAAATGATAGGTAGAGGCTACCCCCCACTCTTTATTTGAATAGTAGTTGTAAAAAGTTTCTCTCTTTTTGTCTGTTTTAGCAATGTAGTCAGCGGCATCATCTTCCGAAAGGTTATGGCTTTTAACAATGCGCTTCACTCTATTCTCGATCGAGCTGTGTACAAACAGATTCAAACAAGCCGTATCTTCACGCAAAATATAGTCGGCACAACGCCCTACCATTACGCAACTACCCTGAGAGGCTAGGCTACGGATCGTATCTGATTGTATCTGAAAAAGTGTATCATTCGATAGAAAGTCTTGATAAGGAGATACAGATCCCAGAAAAGGAAAACCCATCGTAAAGGCGTAAGAGAATGAATCGGTAGCCTTCTCGTCTGCCTTTTCAAAAAACTCGGTACATAAGCCACTCTCTTTTGCTGCTAGCACTATTAGCTCTTTATCAAAAAAAGGAACCTGAAAGTGTTCAGCTAATTTCTTGCCTATTTCTCGTCCACCGCTACCTAGTTGGCGCCCAATGGTTATTACTATTCGTTTGTCCATATTGGATTATATTTATAATACGTTACACTTTTTACCTAAATTCAAATCCAAAGTTAATTAATTATTTGGATTCTGCATGATGCATCTGTTTGAATTTTAAATATTGGCGATACAAAATCGCTAACGAAACACTCGTGGCTACGACATCTGCCAACGGAAGACTAAGCCAAACACCATCAAGCCCTAGAAACATAGGAAGAATATAAAGAGAGGGTATCAAAAAGATGAGCTGACGTGTAAGTGATAATACAATCGCCTTACGTGCCATCCCTAAAGATTGGAAAAAGTTAACGGCAACAATTTGAGCTCCTACCATAGGGAAGGCAATCATTATAAGACGCAATCCATGTGCAGATTTGTCGATCAGTTCTTGGTTATGCGTAAACATAGATACAATTAATTCGGGAAACAGTTCGCAAAACAGTGCGCCTAACGTAGAAATACTTACAGCAAATACCATGGTATATCTTAATACGCTAAGCACACGTCCATATTGGCGTGCTCCATAATTATATCCCACAATAGGTTGCATGCCTTGATTAAGTCCCATAATAATCATTACGAACAGAAAGGCGATGCGATTCACAATACCATAGGCGCCAATTGCCATATCTCCACCATGTTCTTTGAGCCCTTTGTTAATCATAATCACAACAAAGCAGGCGCAAAGGTTCATTAGAAATGGCGACATACCGATGGATAAGATTCCCGAAACAATATCTTTCTTTAGTTTATAAATGCCTCGCTTAAAATGAATATAGTTTTTCTGATTGGAGAAGTGTATAAGCTGATATATAAGTGCCAGAAACTGTGAGAGCACTGTTGCCCAAGCTGCGCCTGCAATACCCCAATCCCATACGAATATAAAAAGGGCATTCAAGAAACAGTTTACCACAACCGATGCCAACGTCGTAATCATCGCTATTTTAGGGTAACCAGAGGAGCGCAGCACAGCATTAAGTCCAAAGTAAATGTGTGTTACTACATTTCCAATCAATATCACTACAAAATAATCGCGTGCATAAGCAATTGTGTCAGCACTGGCTCCAAAAAAATAGAGAATGGGATCTAAATAGGCATAACAGATAATGGAGAATAGAACTCCTATCACAACATTAAGCACCATTACATTACCTAATATATTGGAAGCCGAATCATAATCGCGCTGCCCCAACTTAACTGATACTAAGGTGGAGGCTCCAATACCTACGAGTGATCCAAATGCTGCAGCCAGATTCATCAACGGAAATGTTAGTGCCAATCCACTGATAGCTAATGGACCTACGCCTTGACCGATAAATATGCTATCAATCATATTGTAAAGCGAAGAGGCTGTCATGGCAATAATTGCAGGAAGGGAGTACTGTGTTAGTAATTTCGGAATACTTTCTGTACCTAAAACCAAGGGAGAATTTTTTTGCTTCATAAAAATCGTATATGCTCTTTTAGTGGTTTGTTACGAACCGAGTGCAAAAGTACGCTTATAATGCTTACTTTTGTTACCAAATTCTATAAAGTTAGTAAAATCAAGCATATGGCAGAAGAATTACACATCGTATCAGGAGAGAAGGAGTTAGTGTACGAAACACTACGTCCTCAAATTGAAGCATTGTTAAAAGGAGAAACAGACGTAATTGCCAATATGGCAAATCTTGTAGCTGCATTAAAAGAGGCATTCGGGTTCTTTTGGGTAGGGTATTATCGTGTGCAAAACGATGTACTGGTGCTTGGCCCTTTTCAAGGACCAATAGCCTGTACACGTATTAAGTATGGAAAGGGTGTATGCGGCACTGCATGGAAAGATTCCCAAACATTGGTAGTTGCCAATGTAGATGAGTTTCCCGGACACATTGCTTGTAACGCACGTTCTAAATCAGAAATCGTAGTACCTGTATTGGATGCCAACCAACAAGTGATTGCTGTATTGGACGTAGATAGCGATACTTTAGATAGTTTCGACGAAATAGATGCGCGCTACTTAACACTGTTTTGCAGCTACCTAGCAGATTAAGCTGCTTGTTGCTGCATACTTTGTTGCGTAAGTCTCTTTACCCATACAACAAAGAAGCCTGTTAAAACAAGGTTTAGCACCAATGTAAGCACCGAGATAATGAGTGCTGGTCCGCCTAAGTTATACCCAATACTTATAAAGATAATTCCAGCACCTACTTCTCCGCGTGTAAACATACCTACCGAGAGTGCTAAACGCTCCTTAAACTGACGATCTTTATAAGAGAGTAGTGGAAATAATTTCCCTATATTAGAGAGCAATGTAACCATCAAAACGTGAAATGCAATCATACCCGAACTCATCATGGGTTGTGAGCCTGTTATAGTTCCTGCTCCTTGGGCGGATGCTTCAAAATCAAGTCCTAAGAACTGAGGCATACTCATTCCCACCAAAAGCATAAATAGATAGGAGATTGTATCTGTTACGCGCACATCCATTGGCGCTGTGATATGTTTTGCTTTCATAATCATTCCCAACACAAATGCAGGAAGAAGCACTTCGATATGTACTGCACCTGTCTCTCCGAAAAGGCTTTTCGAGCTTAAATAGATAAACTGCGTTACACCAAATACAATTACAGCATAAGCTAAAATGGCTTTCCAGCCTTGGGGTAGATTATAATAAGAGAGCTTTTTCCATGCCAATACGAGTAGAAGTGTTACAACAAGCACGATAAGAAAAAGTTGCCAGCGTAAACCAACCATCATAATTTGTAAAGGAATCATCAAAAGGATTGTATCTAAATCGTCGAAAATAGCGAGTACCTGTATCTTTTTATATACCCATGATGATTTTAATCCTGCTGCTGCAAGCATTGTGAAAAGGATTCCAGCAGAGGTAGGTGCTGCAAATCGACTAAGTAAGAGATTCTCTTTCCACGCCTCACTATCAAACCAATAGTTAGAAGGAAGTAATACAAACACAAAATAAACGGCTACAAAGATCCAAGGAAAAGCTGCGGCTGCCATGGCGACAAAATAGTCTTTGGAATAAGAGCGCCACCTTTTTTTATCTATTTCAAACTCTCGTCCAACATTTATCATGATAAATGCCAAACAAATAAACAACATGATATTAATACCTCCTTTGATTGCAGCATAATTTGCACCAAACAGTCCAGGAAGCGTCTGAGAAGCGACCAAACCTAATATCAGAAATAGAGAGAACAAGACAACCTTTTGCATCTACAACTAAATTATTATGAGTTTATATAAAAGTATATTCGCAAATATACATATATTTATGCAAACTACTCCTTTCTGAAATAAAAAAAATAAATGTCTAACAACATCAATATTGTTAGACATTTATCAATTCATAATGCTAAAGTATATCCTGCTAAAGCCTCTATTATCGCCACCCACACTGTTTGTGCAACGGATTCTTATTTTTTCTCTAACTCAAGCAGTTTTGCCTTATCCAAGTGTGCTTTATTCTCTACAACCTTACCATCTTTATCAATTAGCACAGTATGTGGGATTCCTGAAACGCCAAATTTTTGTGATATATAACTCCATTCATCACTTGTTAATCGGATATTCTCACCCTTGATATTGTTCTCTTTTAAGAACTTGTTTGTTCCTTCTTCAGGTGAATCTACAACACTTGAAACATATAAAAATTTTATTTTATGTGACTTCAACTCTTCCACCAATGATTTTGCCGAAATCATACCAGCTCTACATGGACCACAATAGATTCCCCAAAAGTCCATAAATATAACATTTCCTTTATATGGGGCAATTATCTTATTATATACTGCTTCAGCTTTAGGATTTAAAACTTTCGTATCAATCACATTCAATTCAAATTGTTGAATTGATTCTCTATATAGTCGAATCAATTGTCCTCTTAAATAATCATTTGTTATTAAAGGAATTGCATGTATAATTTCTTTGGTAAAAGTATCTATATAACCCTTCTTTTTATCCTTTTTATTCTGCTCAAAATTATTATAAAACGTCCTTACAACAGATGTTTGATACAAAAAATTATTACTTCCACCCAATGCGGTAAAAGCACTATCTGAATAGAGGTAAAAATCCTTTGCTGATATATTCATTTTGGTAGCAAAAAAGAGAGATGTCAGCTCAGGTACTATTTTATTATATAATGTATCTTTTACTGTTTTGTCAGCAAACAAATAACCTCTTTGTGCACCTGCCTCTAGTTTGCTTTTTAACGCTTCAGTTGGGTGATATTGTTCTCTCTCTAATATATTATCAAGAATTTCTTTATTCTTCGAGGCATTTAGTTTTTGCTCTACCTCCCACATTCTTGGCACCATCGCAGAATATTCATATCTATTAAATATGACCCAAGTATTATTCGATGAAATATTTAAAATATTATTTAATATATTTTCATCATACTTTGAAACAAAATTATAGTATTCTTTGACAGAAATCTCTTTAAATGATTTGTTTTCCTGTACATTCCAACTTCCATCTTTTCGTTGTGTATGTTTGTATTTTGTCCGCGTATAGTTTGAATGCAACTCCAAAAGGTCAATAAATAGGCTAGCAACATGATCTAAAACAAGTTGATCTTTTACGTAATCATCGACTTGTAGTGGCATTAACAGCTCGTGAGAGTCGCTAATTATCCGATCCATCTGTGCCGAAATTTCATCACGATAAGCAAATATTTCTTTTATAGGATCTTTGGAATTCTTTATCTTATTATTCTTTTCATTTCTCACTGCAAATGTAGGAAGTTCGAATAGATCATCCTTAACCATAGCAGTAAAGTTATTTAAATCGGCACTACCCCTATTTCCCATAAAAATATG
>CAMQTD010000036.1 GCA_947036995.1 uncultured Parabacteroides sp. | reverse complement strand
CCAAAAACCCCTATTCTCATTCTTTGATTGATTAAATTCGTTTGATATCTGAGTCCATATACAAACTATATGATATGCTAAAGTACTCATTTATTTTGTTCAATTTGTTTATTTAGAATCTTTTTTTGATTTATAGCCTAATAATTCCCCAAATACTACTAAATTTGTGCTGCAGAAAATAAAATTCATTTTTACAGCATAAAATAAAACAATGACGAACTTAAGTGTAAACATTAACAAAATCGCTACGCTACGCAATGCAAGAGGTGGTAATATGCCCAATGTATTAAAAACAGCAAAAGACTGTGAAGCTTTTGGTGCACAAGGAATTACTGTACATCCTCGCCCCGACGAGCGACACATAACATATCAAGATGTATACGATCTGAAACCAGCACTAAGAACTGAATTCAATATCGAGGGATACCCTTGCGAAGATTTTGTAAGCATGGTGCTCAAAGTTCGTCCTACGCAAGTAACGCTTGTGCCTGATGCGCCCGATGCCATCACATCAAATGCAGGTTGGGATACGGAAACACATTTTGAAATGCTTTCTGAATTAGTAGATAATTTTAAAGCACAAGGTGTACGCACCTCAATCTTTGTAGATACAGACCTGAAAAACATTGAGTGGGCTGCCAAAACAGGGGTAGATCGCATTGAATTATACACCGAGCCTTATGCACTCAACTACACGACAGACCGTGAAGCTGCTGTTGCTCCATTTGTTGAAGCAGCTAAATATGCCAAAAATTTAGGCATAGGCGTAAATGCTGGACACGATTTAAGCCTTGAAAACTTGGCTTTCTTCAGTCAATCAATACCTTCTTTAGACGAAGTGTCTATTGGTCATGCACTTATTTCTGATGCATTGTATTTCGGTTTAGAAAAAACAATTGCTGACTACAAAGCCTGTTTACAGAAAAAATAAATAAAACCTAGTGTCAATTTACTTAAAGGATTAAACATATGAGTATTTTATTATCAGTTCAAGCCGTAGCACAAGAGGCAGCTACACAAATGCCCGATTTAACCAACGTAGTAGCGCCTGTAGAGGCTCAATTAAACATCATAGAACTTGCCCTTAAAGGGGGATGGATTATGGCAGTATTATTATTGCTTTCTATGCTAGCAACTTACATCTTTGTTCAACGTTTTATCGTTATTAGACGTGCTGGCGTACAAGATGCTACATTTATGAATCGTATCAAAGATTATATTCACGAAGGAAAAATAGACTCTGCACTCGCTCTTTGTCGTAGCAATCCAACACCTGCTGCACGTATGATCGAGAAAGGAATCACACGCCTAGGTCGTCCAATGAGCGATGTATTGGTGGCAATTGAAAATGTGGGTAACCTTGAGGTGGCTAAACTTGAAAAAGGATTTCCTTTGATTGCAACAACAGCAGCCGGAGCACCGATGCTTGGATTCTTAGGTACTGTTACAGGAATGGTTCGTGCCTTTTTTGATATGGCAAATGCAGGTAGCAATGTAGACGTTACACTACTTTCAAATGGTATTTACGAGGCACTTGTTACAACTGTTGGTGGTTTGGTAGTAGGTATTATTGCGCTGTTTGGCTACAACTACCTAGTTTCTCAGGTAGACAATGTGGTAAACAAGATGGAAGCCCAAACCATGGAGTTTATGGATTTATTGAACGAACCAGCTAAATAATCAAGTAAACAACCTCGGTATTATGGGATTAAAAAGACGAACAAAAATAAACGAAACGTTCAGCATGGCATCCATGACGGACGTAATCTTCTTGTTGCTGATTTTCTTTATGGTAACCAGCACGGTGGTGATACCGAATGCGATCAAAGTTACATTGCCTCAATCGAAAAAGCAGACAGCGGCCAAACCGCTCACGCGCCTTACCATTGATGCTGCACTGAACTACTATGTAGCTTTTGGAAACAAACGCGAACAACTGGTAACATTTGACGAGATCACCCCTTTTCTACAAGAAAGCTATGCAAAAGAACCCGAAATGTTTGTAGCACTCTATGCAGACGAAACGGTTCCATACAAAGAAATTGTGAAGATACTGAACATTGCTAACGAGAACAAGTTCAAAATGGTGCTTGCCACTCGTCCACAGAAATAAGGGATATGAAATTAAACAAAGACGATATATACGGAATTGTTGGCTCGGTAGCCTTTCATGCAATCATCTTGCTATTGCTGTGGTTTGCCGTGCTTAAAACCGTTATTCCTGAAGAAGAAGATGGAGGCATACTGGTAAACTTTGGCAATGTAAATGCAGCAGCAGGTACTTTTGAACCGAAATACACAGGCGAAGTTCCAAAGCAAACAACACCCCCTCCGCCCCCTCCAGCACCAACTCCGAAGGTCGAAGCACCCAAAGAAGAGCTAGTTACACAGGAGATAGAGGAGAGTATTGCCATTGAGCAGGCTCAAAAAGAGAAAAAGAAAAAAGAGGAAGCTGCTAAGAAAGCCAAAGAGAAAGCCAAAGCCGATGCTGCACGTAAGCAAAAAGAAGAGGCAGAGCGCAAACGTCGTATCGAAGAGGAGAAACGTAAACGTGAAGAGGCGATCAAAAACAAAGTAGCAGGTGCATTTGGTGGTGGAACATCGGGTACCGGAAACCAAGGAGACAGCGACACCAAAGCAGCTGGAAACCAAGGAAGCCCTTTTGGAAATTCTGATAAAGGTGCGAACGAAGGTGTAGGCGGTTACGGATCGTTTGCATTGAATGGGCGTAATCTAGGGCCTGGAGGATTACCACGTCCAACTTATACTTCGCAAGATGAAGGACGTATTGTTGTAAACATTACCGTAAATACGCAAGGAAATGTAATCTTCAGCGAAATCGGAAAAGGTACAAACATAGACAATGCAACCATGCGTAAAGGTGCATTAACGGCAGCTAAGAAAGCTAAGTTTAACAGCATAAAAGGAAACAACAACCAAAGCGGTACAATTACCTACCGTTATGTTTTGAAATAAGCAATCTTTCATTCAGGTTGTTTCTCAATATAATTAACATTACTGAGGATACTAAGTGTGCAAAAAAAGGCTATCTTAGTATCCTCATTTGTATTTTAATAAAAAACAAAATAATAAAACACAGGAATCATGAAACAAGCATTCGTATTTTTAGCAACAGGTGTCGAAGAAACAGAAGCAGTAGGCACTATTGACGTACTTAGACGTGGAGGAATCAACGTTACAATTGTATCTATAAACGATTCAAAACTAGTAACTGGAGCAAACAACATAACACTACAAGCGGATTGCTTATTAGCAGAAGCGGATTATAGCCAGGCGGATGCCCTTGTTTTACCAGGTGGACTACCAGGAAGCACCAACCTAAACGACTGTGTAGCCCTCAAAGAACTCTTATTGGATCAATACAGAGCCAACAAAATAGTAGCTGCAATCTGTGCTGCTCCACTTGTATTGGGCGGACTTGGTCTACTAAAAGGACGCAAAGCAACCTGCTACCCTGGATGCGAACCAAAACTAATCGGCGCTACATGTACTGGAAACAATACCGAAACAGATGGCAACGTAATCACAGGTAAAGGACCAGCCTTTGCTTTCCATTTTGGCTTAGCACTTGTAGCTGCCTTGCGTAGCGAAGCTGTTGCCGAAGAGGTGGCTGCTGGATTACTGCTTGCAAACTAAAGTAGCACATACACATCTAACTTATAAACATCTCTAAACGATTTACTTTTTAAACATTATCATGACACAAAAATTTAAACACACATGTATTGCATCGTTTGCAGCATTGTGCTGCATGGGCGTATTAAACTCGTGCAGTCCAACTGCAAGCGAAACAATTCCACTATCCATTATCCCAGCACCAGCCGTATTGGAACAACAAGCTGGCACATTTAAACCCAATGCTGAAACTGTACTGGTTATGCCAAGTGCAGAACAAGCGTATGGCTTATTGGGCGAAATGCTGAACCTACACCTACAACCAATCGTAGGCAAACAGCTTCAAACAGCAACCGAAAGTTCGTCAAACAATGCCATCCGCTTAGTCTTGACCGATTCAATGCCTACAACAATAGAGACAGACAGCCCAAAAGAGGGATATAAACTAGACGTTACCAAACAAGGTATCACCATCACAGCTACCACACAAGCAGGTCTGTTTTATGGCGTACAAAGTTTAGTACAGATGATCTCTCCCGAAGGCGTTCCATTGGCAACCATACAAGATGCACCTCGCTTTGCTTACAGAGGGATGCACCTAGACGTATCACGTAACTTCTACGACAAAGCATTTATTATAAAAATGTTAGATTGGATGTCGTTCTACAAACTAAACACCTTCCACTGGCACTTAACAGATGGTGCAGGATGGAGAATAGATATTAAGAAATATCCTAGACTAACTTCCGAAGCTGCCTTTAGAGGCGAAGCGGATTGGAAAAAATGGTGGGATGGCGATCGCAAATTCGTATCAAGCAACACCCCTAATGCCTATGGAGGATTCTATACGCAAGAAGATATCAAAGAGGTTGTAGCATACGCCGCCACAAAACACATCACCGTACTTCCCGAAATTGAGATGCCAGGGCACTCTGAAGAGGTATTTGTAGCCTATCCTGAACTTTCTTGTTCGGGCAAACCATACAAGAACAGTGATTTTTGTATCGGTAACGAAGCTACGTTTACTTTCGTAGAAGAGGTATTAACCGAAGTTATGGCACTCTTCCCTTCTGAATATATCCACATTGGTGGAGACGAAGCGGGTAAAACAGCTTGGAAAACCTGCCCTAAGTGTAAGCAACGCATGCGCAAAGAGGGGTTAGCCAATGTAGACGAACTACAAAGCTACATGATCAAACGTGTAGAGAAATTCCTTTTGGCTAACAACCGCAAACTTATGGGTTGGGACGAGATCACCGAAGGCGGACTTGCCCCTGAAGCAACCGTAATGTGCTGGCGCAGCGAAGATCACGCCATCAAAGCAGCCAAACAAGGGCACGACGTAGTAATGAGCCCAGGTAGCCACATGTACCTCGACTTCTACCAAGCAGATCCAAAGAACGAACCCGCAGCAATTGGTGGATACACTCCTGTTAAACGTGTTTACAGCTACGAACCAATGGCGGGCGCACTAACAGCAGAAGAGGCTAAACACATCCTAGGTGTACAAGCAAACCTCTGGACAGAATATGTACCAAACGAAGATCACGTTGAGTATATGCTATTCCCTCGCATACTTGCTTTGGCAGAGGTGGGCTGGTCTCCAAAAGCTGACCGCGATTGGAACAACTTCAAACCTCGCTTAAACAACCATATCACCATGCTTCACGCCAACGATGTGAATGCATTCCCACTCTCGTACGAGTTAGAAGTAACAATGAAGGTAGATACAATCAATAAAAACATTGTTGTTGAATTAGATGCCGAACGTTTCCCTGCCGAAATTCGTTTCACCACAGACGGCACAACGCCTACTGCAACTTCACCGATTTACAGTGATGCAATCATCGTAAAAGACTCTTCAAATATTGTTGCTGCTATCTTTGAAGATGGAAAGTTGATGGGTACACCTTCGTCGAAACGTGTAGACTATCACCGTGGAATCGGTAAAAAGATAACCTACAACAGCAAACTATACAGCGGATACATGGCAGGTGGCGAGCAAGCGCTACTCGATGGTTACCGTGGAGGATTCACCTACCTAGATGGCAGATGGCAAGGGTATACCAATAGCCTAGATGCTGTTATTGATATGGGCGAAGAGACTGAGATTCACCAAGTATCAAGCCGCTTTATGCAGCTAACAGGTCCTGGCGTTTATCAACCGGGAAGTGTAGAGATTCTAATCTCTTCGGATGGTAAAACATTTACACCATGTGGTATCGTAGCAACAGAGGTTTCGCCAGCAATTGATGTGTTAACATTCCAAACCTACACCCTCAATGGTGCATGGAAAGGACGTTACCTACAGGTAAAAGCAAGCGAAGTAAACAAACGTAAATTCATCTTCTTAGATGAAATCGTAATTTGGTAATACAACATATAATATAATACATAAACTAATAAGAATGAAACACTTTATCTTATCGACTTTGCTCTGTGGTGCACTAACTGCCACGGCGCAGCAGCCTGTAGAGTATGTGAATCCGTTTATCGGAACTACAAACCTCGGAACTACAAACCCTGGAGCTGTATGCCCCAATGGATTGATGTCTGTTACCCCATTCAATGTAATGGGATCAGATACGAATGAAATTGACAAAGATGCACGTTGGTGGTCTACCCCCTACCTGCAAACCAACAAGTTCTTGACTGGTTTCTCTCACGTAAACCTAAGTGGTGTAGGCTGTCCTGATATGGGTAGTCTTTTATTGATGCCGACTACAGGAGCGTTAGAGGTAGATTATAAAAACTACGGTTCGGCATACTCGAACGAAGTTGCATACCCAGGTTACTACTCAAACCAAATAAGCAAATACAACATCAAGGCAGAGCTTACCACCTCCATGCGCACAGGTTTGAGCCGTTTTACCTTCCCGAAAGGAAAGAGTAATATCCTCCTAAACTTAGGCGAAGGACTTACCAACGAATCGGGTGCAACCGTACGCATCGTAAACGATACGGAGATCGAAGGCAGCAAACTCTTAGGTTCGTTTTGTTACAGCGCACAAGCTGTATTCCCAATCTACTTTGTTATGAAAGTTAGCAAAGCACCAAAAGAGATGGGTTATTGGAAAAAACAACGCGAAATGAAAGGCGTAGAAGCAGCTTGGGATGTAAACTCTGGCAAGAATAAAATCTACAAAGGCTACACCCGCGAAATGAGTGGAGACGATGTTGGCGTATGGATGACATACGACACAGAAACAGACGAAACCATCGAAGTAAAAATGGGTGTATCATTCGTAAGCATCGAAAATGCTCGCTTGAATATGAATACTGAACAACCTACGTTCGACTTCGAAAGCGTTAAAGCTGCCGCAAGCAAACAATGGAATGACGATCTTTCGCGCATCTTAGTAGAAGGCGGAACAGACGATCAGAAATCAGTATTCTATACCGGTCTTTACCACGTATTGATTCATCCAAGCATCCTACAAGATGTAAACGGAGAGTACCCAGCAATGGAAAGTCTTAAAACGATGAAAACAGATGGCAACCGCTACACCGTTTTCTCTCTTTGGGATACCTACCGCAACGTACACCAACTACTTTCTCTTGTATATCCTGAAAGACAAATCGAGATGGTACGTACCATGATCGACATGTATAAAGAGCATGGATGGTTACCTAAGTGGGAACTTTTCGGACGTGAAACATTAACAATGGAAGGCGATCCTTCACTTATCGTAATCTCTGACACATGGCACCGTGGCCTACGCGACTTCGACGTAGAAACAGCTTACGAAGCAATGCGCAAAGGGGCAACTACTCCAGGTGAGTCAAACCTAATGCGTCCAGATAATAACGACTACCTAACAAAAGGATATGTAGCACTACGTGGCGAGTTCGACAACTCTGTATCACACGCATTGGAGTATTACATTGCAGACTGGAACCTTGCTCAATTTGCCAAATCATTGGGTAAAGAAGAGGATGCAAAACTATTCCACGAACGTGCTATGGGATACAAAAACTACTACGACAAAGAGTTCGGCGTGCTTCGTCCTAAAATGCCAGATGGTACATTCTACGGTCCATTCGACCCAATGCAGGGCGAAAACTTTGAGCCAAGTCCTGGATTCCACGAAGGAAATGCATGGAACTACACATTCTTTGTTCCACACGATATCAAAGGATTAGCGAAACTAATGGGTGGCAAGAAAAAGTTTGTAGACAAACTACAAATGGTATTCGACAAGAAATATTACGACATGGCAAACGAGCCAGACATCGCCTACCCATACCTCTTCACAGAGTTTAAAGGCGAAGCATGGCGCACGCAAAAAACTGTTCGCACACTCTTGAAAGACTTCTATCACAATGCACCAAACGGTCTGCCAGGTAACGACGATACAGGTACAATGTCTGCATGGGCAGTATTTAGTATGATGGGACTATACCCAGCTTGTCCGGGTGATATGAACTATACGCTTACTTCGCCAACGTTCGATAAAATTACGATCAAACTTGATCCTAAATACTATCCTACAAGCGAGCTAGTAATAGATGCCAAAAACAATCCAGCCGAAAACATCTATATCAAATCAGTTAAAGCTGATGGTAAGAAACTGCCAAACTTCTTTATCTCTCACCAAGATTTAGTAAAAGCAGGTACACTAACATTTGATTTGAAAAAAGAACATTAAGTAGAGACTCGAATAACTACATATAAAAAAAATGCTACACACTCGATCTGAGTTGTGTAGCATTTTTTTGTTTTATACTAACGAGAAGATGTAAAATAGATATAACAAGCTCGAAAAAACAACGGGACTTTCAGACAAAAACAAAGGGACTTTTCTTTTAAAAAGTCCCTTTGTTTTTATATTAATCTAGTATCTTTCGATCACTTAATATAGCTGTTTTTTGCCTTAAAGTATCTACATATACGGCTACACCTATAAGCGTCTTACGGCACTCTCGCTAGATGGACGTCCTCTATATTTACTCCTTGAACTATTAAAGTAGTAGCGTAATGATAGGGCGAACTCTCTACTATCACGCACATAAAGTGTAGAAAAGTCCATCTGTGAGTTATATATCTTAGCAGCATTAACAGACTGACTGAAAATATCATACACTTCGAATTTAACTTGTAGAGACTCATTTAAGAAACTCTTCATAATACCAAAGTCTACAACATATGAATCTTCGGACATATACGCATTTTCAGAATCTCCCGTACTGGTGTATGCTCCATCTAACGTAACAGCAATACCCTTGGGTAGAGCAAACGAATTATTCAACGAGGCTTTAAATATCGGTTTATTTAATACAATCTCCGAGTCGTTGGTATAGGTAGTAAACCACTGTTTCTCGATTCCGCCACTAAGTTGTGGTTTCCATATTCCAAACTTTGGTGCCAATGTTACAAAGGCGGACAAGGATGGTAGGTTGTCGATATTCTTGAAAGACATTACAGAAACTTTAGGGTCTTGCTCTAACTGATCTATAGAGAGTACGATTGCATCTTCCATGCGTTTGTAGTTTACCATTACTTGCACAAAGTTCCACACACCCATAAACGATAATTCTCTGTTGATGGATGGGTATAGGTAGGGGTTTCCGGTCTCGATGGTAAAGCGATTTCCGTACGAAAGATTATTGCTTAACTGTCGGTAGGTTGGGCGCTGCACCTTGGTCGAGTAACTCAATTGCAAAGCTACATCTTTTATTTTAGTAGAATATGAAAGGTTTGGAAACCATTGTTTGTATTTGCGACTTTTATCCTCAGACAACACATCATCTACTGCATACAACGAATTTATATACTCGTAACGCACACCTGCATTAAATGTTCCTATCTTTGAATTTAGCTGATAGTCGGCAAAATAGGCGATATTGGTCTCATTAATATCTACGTCGGACGAAAATTCGGGTAAATCTTCGTTTTCATATTCATCTATTCGATGGATATCAATGTATTCGCTTCCCAGCGATAAGTTACCTTTCCATACAGGATAGGATAGTTGCAGCTTGGCAGAAAAAAGCGCATTATTCAAACTGCTTGTGCTATAGAGTGTTCTATCTCCAAATGCTTCGCTTGTTTCGTTGAGTGTTGTATTTGTGGACGAACGTCCGCCATAGTAATCGGTATTAAAATCTATTTTAAGTTTATCTACCTCACCTGCATAATAAAGATTTACTTGCGATGTGGGGCGGTTTGTGATAAGGCGATTCTCTTTATTCTCCCATGTATCATAAGGCACACCGTTTGCCATTACATCGCTGTTAAAGTCTAAAGTCAATCGGTTTTTTTTAGGGGATGTTTTTACATCATATCTTAATCCTACAACATGATCTTCGGCTATTTCATAATTAGCGCCTATCGTTCCGTTTAATTTATTCCCCTTCAAGAGTGCGTCCGTTGTGTTTTTCTGACTCCAAAGGGTATCAATGTAAACGTTCTGAACAATATCACCTGTCTGCCGCGCGGCGGTGTTTGAATAGTAGACAGAACCAAATATATCAACTTTTTTCTTTCTGTAATTCATATGCAACTGCTCTACATAATCGCTGGTTGCCGATCCATAAACACTTGATCGGGCATTGAAACTAAAACCATCGCCCTGTTTACGAATTGTTTTTATGCGGATAATAGCAGGAACGGTTGCATCGTATTTTGCACCAGGGCTTGTTATAACCTCAACATTTCTAATGTCTGTCGAATTTAAGTTGTCAAGCTCCGTGGGATCTCTAACCTCTCTGTTATTGATGTATATTTTTGCTTTTCCTCTACCAAATACCTCAAACTCGCCAGCTGTGCCCGAGAGCAATGGGAGGCGCTTTAGTACATCATTACCTGTACCTATTTCACTGAGCATTGTGTTTTGGATGGTTGTAACAACTCCTCCGGTAGTAAGTTTTGATATTGGGCGATTCCCTTTAACTACAAATTCTTCTAACAGCAGAGCATCATGCTCCAATACAATCGTTTGCCCAGAGACAGCGGGCAGATAAAGTGTTTTGTAGCCTATAAATGAGATTTGCATTAGCAACTCTTTTTTAGAAGAGTGGTTAAACTGAAAAACGCCTTTTGAGTCTGTAATTGCGCCATTAACATAGGTGGTATCGGGTAATTCAAATAGTAATGCGGTTGCATACTCAATGGGGTTGTTCGTTGCATCTTTAATCGTTCCTGTGATTGACTGTGCACGCACAACTTGACATAAGAGTACTGTCGTAAATAACAAAAATAGTTTTTTCATAGCCTTATTTGTGTTCGTTTTGTGTTATAAAGCAAATATACCATAATATTGTAATATTATGGTATATTTGCTTTATAATTTTCAAGTATTTTTTTTTAAAACTTATACTTCGCTCCTAACGTGATAACCTGTGTTTCGTAATAATTATCCGACGTGAGTGTAAAGCCATCCCCCACGATTGTTTTACGCAATGCGAAAGTGTTGAGAAGATCGGTGGCGGAGAGTGAAAGCTCTAACTTACCATGCATTAACTTTTTACGCAAACCTAAATCGAGTGAGCTGCGTTGCTTAATCTCGCCCTGTGGAATAATATCGGGCGCATAGTAAGCGTATGAGGCTTGCAAATCAAATGCATTAGGAAGCTGCACAGCTGTGTTTAACTTCATATTCCACGTATTACTCACGCTTTCGGCAAACGAAAATGGCTGCGCGTATGGGTATAACGACTCTCCTGAAAAGGCGTTAATTGTATTTCTATACCAGTTAAAACTTAGGCTTGCATCCCATTTAGAGGTGATCTGTTGCTCAGCAATAATTTCCATACCGATATTATTTCCTTTATCAAGGTTTTGTGGTATGCTGTTTAAGACGTTCGTATTCTCTTTGTCTTTCGTATATATACGCTCAAAGATGTCATCTATCAACTTATAATATCCAGATACAAACAGCGATCCTGATTGCCAAACACCTTTATATGCCAGCTCCATTGTTTGTGTAAATTGGGGGCGTAGGTATGGGTTTCCTGTCTTTAAAATCTCGGGATCGTCGTACTTAGGGAAAGGGCGCAGCTCAAATTCGCCCGGACGATCTACACGTCTGTTATAAAAGATCGAGAGGCGATTGCTGCTATTCATCTTGTAGGTAAAACGCACATTGGGGAATAGCGAAAGGTCGTTATACGATTCGTTGGTTGGATAATATTGATTATCAGCATCTATATTGTATCTGATTGATGCGTGTTCGGCTCTTAATCCAGCCTCAACATCGAAGCGTTTCGACTCATACACGTAGTTTAAATAGAGGGCGAAGATGTCTTCTTTATACTCAGACCACTCCCCTAGCTGCTTATCCAATATAGATTCGCTTCCAGACATTACGGTATATGAGATTGGAATGTCGCGTAGTTGCATTTTAGCGCCTAGCTCTAGGCGTCCGGTTCTGAAGGGTTTCACGTAGTCGATCGTAAGCGATGTAATCTTCTCCTTTGCGTTTAAATGCGTAGAATCTGCCGAGTTGTGCGATTCGCTTTCGTCTGTAAAAGGGAATAGTTCGTCTTCGTTACCATGACTATATAAGAAAGATGCGCCCAGTTGATGTCCTTCTTGAAGAAATTTATGGGTGTAATTGGCGCCATAATTAATGAAATACTTACGCTCATCTTCTGCCCATTTCCAAAAGCGTTTGCGTTCGCCTGTTTCGATATAGTCGTACGGAACGTGTCCCTCGTCAATGTGGTATTCATCTTCAATAAGTCCGAAGATGGTTAGTTCGTTTCTTTCATTTAGGTATAAATCTACGCCTGCTTTGATGTCGTATACTTGCTGCGAGCGGTTTTCGAGAAACTGCGAAGCGATAGCGGGCGAACCATCGGTATAGGTTCGGGTAAAAAACTCGTTGCAGTTTACCTTCTTTCTGAACATGGCACCAGATTGTAAAAATAGATTCACTTTCTCTGCTCGGTAGTTTAGGTTTATGGAGGGGGCATATTTCGGGGTCCATGCGTACTTCTCCATGATATTGGGGAGATTGTTTTTGCGACTGGTGAGTTCGCCTAAACCAAAATTAAAAGTGGCATCGCCATTAAAGCCTGTGCGTTGCTCTTTTTTATAGATAATATTTATGATACCTGCCATTCCGTTGGCACTATATTTTGCCGAAGGGTTGTTAATGATTTCGATACGCTCAATATTGGACGAAGCGATATTATCTAGCCCTTTCTGATTACCAAAGCCTGTTATACTCGACTGCTTACCATCAATCAATACTGATACTTTATCGCTTCCACGAAGCAGTACTTTGCCCTCTTGGTTAACAGTAACACCGGGCAAATTCCGCATTGCATCCATCACTGATCCACCTGCTTGGGAGAGGTTGTCGGAGATATTGAACGTTTTTTTGTCTAATGTAGTTGACAGCGTGGTACGTTTCGCCTCAACAGAAACTTCGTCTAATGCCAAGTTATCGACCGCTAAGGCTATCTTTCCGAAGTCGAAATAGTTATTAAGTGCTCCTATCAAAAGAGTCTTTGATACTGTTTTATATCCAAGGTAAGAGATGGTTAGGGTATAGTCTCCTTTGGCTAAATCGTTAAAGGCAAACTGACCATTCTCTTGGGTTACAGTGCCGAGTTGCTGTTTATCTCCTGCTTTGGATGCTAAAACTACATTTGCAAATACCAAATCTTGTTTGGTGGCTTTGTCTACTACCTTTCCAGATACTACATGTTTGTTTTGCGCCGATGCGGTAAAGGCAAGGATGGCTAAAAACAAAAAAGAAATTATTCTTCTCTTCATCTTCTTGATTAATTTTAGGTTCTTATTTCACAAAGAGAACACACAAATCTGAAAAGATTTAGATAAAGCGTAACTACGCCCTAAAAAGAATCGTAAAGGTATGGATATTAGGCGCTGTAAAGGTGTATTTTATCGTGTAACCCAATACGCTACCGATTTGCGAGACGATGGATAGTCCTAAACCTGTACCCGAAGCATCTGCCTCCTCTTTATAAAATCGGTGAAATATTTTGGTTTCGTCAAGTGCAGTATCTTTCCCTTGATTGGATAGTTGCAACTGATTTTTATCGAGTGTTATAGTTAGGGTGTTAGGTGTTGCGCCATGTTTTATTGAATTATTTAACAGTCCGTTTAGGAGTGTGGTAAATAGCATGAGGTTACTCTTTGCTAAAATAGTTTGGCAACGGATATCAATTTCAAAGGGTATATGGCACAACTCCAACTCCTCTTTTACTAATTCGTAGCAGCTATTGATAACATGCGCTACGGCTACATTATCGGCTAATATAAATTGGTTGTTTTCCAACTTCGAAAGCAGCAACAATCCTTTTACTAAATGTGATTGGTGCTTTACGTTGCGATCAATCGAAAAGAGGTGCTGTAACTGTTTTTCGTTCATATCCATATCTGTTAGCATGGAAACTTGCGATTTTATAACCGCTAAGGGTGTTTGCATCTCATGCGCAGCATTTTCGGCAAACTCTTTTTGCGACTGAAAAATAATGTAATTGCGGTGTATCAATTCATTTACCGAAGTTTTTAAATCTTCAAATTCAGCGATCTCTTTGCAATCAACGGCATTCAGCTCTCCCTTTTCGTGAAGATTGAGATGTTTCAACTGATTTGTTATTTCATAGAATGGATTCCATATTCGGCGAAAGTATCGGATGGATATAAAGAGTGTCAAGCTGATTAATAGCGTGAATATCGCTAATTCTAACAATATAATACCCCATACAAGATCTTCGCTTTCTACCAAATCTCGCTGAAGGGTTATTTGATATGGTATATCATTAATGTATAAGTATGCGCACAACTCACGGAATGGCTCCACATGCCCACGGATAGAGTCGTAGGCGTTGTTATAGTAAATAGAGTCGGACTCTTTGGCTATGGATTGAAGCTGTTTGATGCGAACACCATCATCAATCTGTGCTGCTAAGCGGATGTAGCTATTAATATCTTCCGTTGATAGGTTGTTTTGCTCAATACCATCTCTTATTTTTTCTTTCTGAAAAAGCAGCGAGTCGTCTACATCTTCGATCCATAAGTTCTCTACTGTTACGTAAAAGAATGGAATACTGACTAAAAGTACGGTGAGTGAAATCGCCAAATAGGCACGCGTTGTTTTATCTATTAATTTTGTTTTCATACGTTAGTTATCAAATTTATATCCCATTCCGTAGATGCTTTTAATATAATCGGTACAGCCTGCTTGACGTAGTTTCTTTTTTAGGTTTTTGACATGTGCATAGATACAATCAAAGTTATCAAACATGTCGGCATTGTCTCCCAGCAGATGTTCTGCTATACTCTCTTTCGTGATAATGCGATGCGGAGAGGTGATGAAAAGAAGCAGCAGACTAAACTCTTTACTGGACAGTTGGGGAACTGTTTCGTTGTTGTAGCGACAACTTTTTTCGAGTAGGTTTATCCTAAGTTGCTGGTATTGGATGCTATTACCTCCTTTAAAGAGTTTACGCCGCACCACCGAAAACACGCGAATAGCTAACTCCTCTAGGTGAAAAGGTTTAGTCAGATAATCATCTGCTCCAAGCTCTAGTCCTAATATTTTATCTTCGAGAGAGTCTTTTGCAGAGATGATAATCACGCAATCTTGCTTGTTATGCTTTGCCAACTCGTTTAGTAAGTCCAACCCTGAACCCCCACCAGGTAGTGTAATATCAAGTAAGATGCAGTCGTAATCATACAATGCGATTTTCTGTAATGCCTCGTCGTATCGGTTTGCTACCTCACACACATAATCGAGTGCAACCATATAGGAAGAGATTGTTTGACAGAGGTCTATGTTGTCTTCTACAATAAGTATTTTCATGGAAAAGCGTATTTCTTCATTCGTTAGTTATTTTATACTGACTAAATATTAATTTTATCACCTAAGAAATGAGGGTTCCTATTAATAATTATATCTAAAAACATCTTTACACGAGCTAATTTTTCACGCATTTGCACCTTTAATCCAAAGTATTTATCAACACTCTCTGCATTGTATCCATGCGCCACAACTCCAATATGTTGGGATATATATATTGCTCTTTGATTATGAAATTTTTGAGAAATAATTATAAATTCCTCTTGACTAAATATTTTATGCATTCTATATACTGAATCATACGTATTGAAGCCTGCATAATCAAGTGTTATTTTATCAGCAGCAACACCTCTTGCAACAAGTGCTTCTTTCATATCTTGTGGTTCGTTATATTCTTTTCGTGAATGATCTCCACTTATCACTATATGAGATATTTTATCCGCATTATATAACTTAACAGCTGCATCTATTCTGTAAGAAAAATAAGGGTTAAGACTTCCACTTCTTAATAGTTTTGATGTACCTAGAAGTAACGCCGATTTACATGTAGGAATATTCTCTATGTGCTCATATGTGTGTGTTGATGTGGCCTTATTTGTTGCATTATCAGCAAATATGATTGCCAATAGACTAAAAACAACACCTAAAACAATTGCGAAAAATAGCAACTTAATTAATTTCATCTATTTATTGTAAATCATTTATTATTAAAATTTAATCAGCTCTAAACTGCCACTTATACCTGAGTACATTTCGCTCTTCAATGGTGATAGTTTTGGATAATCCTTATATGTTTCATAGAATTGTTTCATTCGCCAGAGATTTCTATCAACCCTTTTAACTCAGGCTGTGTGTAGTGTATATAGTCTGCTAACTCTTTTACAACATTACAAATATAGTAATAATATTTTACAGTTGATTGAATTTACTCATTGCAGCTTCTTTAATATCATCAGCAAAAACACTAAACACCACTACACATTTAGCAACCGTATTCCCTCGAAATACTGAATTCGAAAAGAACACATTCATATTGTTGTGTCAAGCCTACATCAAAGCAAGGTACGATAAAAATTATACCGTAACAAAAGAGGACCTTGAATATATGATAGCGCGTATTGAAATGCTAAAAACTATCATTCACAAAATATGCAACGAACAAATAGCGTACTACAGTAAAATGATAGAGTAGAAATGATTTATAAAAAAAGCCTCTCGAGAAGTATGAATTAGCCACAAAGGGGGTATAAGTAGTGAATCTATAGGCATAAATTGATAACACGTATTATAATAATTACACCAGAATATTTCGCCCCAAAAGGACGATTACATTCTGGTGTAATTATTTAATTAAATAGCACAAATACACTTCCAGCACTGCTAACACTCTTTAATGTTCAATCTCAACTTATTAACCGTCAAACATTTGCTTACGATTCTTTGTTGTATAACTTTGTAATAACAACTAAAAGAACCAACTATGAGAAATGGAAAATTAGTTTCGCTTCTGTTTTGTTTTATACTATTTCAAGCCATGGGAGCACATTGTTTAGCAGTAACTTTAAAAAAAGAACTCCTGTTTAATCGGTATAGTTTGAACGATTCTTATACATATGGCGAAGAAGAGCGCTCCTTTCAATGGGATAAAATAGCTTCTATACTAGATCAAATTGAAGACAATGAGACTCAATATGTTAAATATGGCTATCTGACCAATTATAAAAACAGGAAGGGAAAAGCAGCATCAATCAAAAAATATACAATTAATGAATACAATGTACAACAAGACGAAGACGGCGTTTCTCGCTACCAAGCCATTCCTCTTTATGAAGTGAACGACACACTGAGACCTGTGCGGTATGGACGCGATGGTTCGCTTATATACATCTTAGAAAAACATCCGCAATTTTATCTCGTTAAAGTTGCAAGTATAGCAGGTAAATGGCTCGTTCCGAAAAAATATATCAATACAGTAGGTAACGAAAATATTGATTACGTAGCAGTTATTGATGTGAGCAATCAGAATATTTGCGTATTGGAAAAGAGCGATGCTGATTGGGTTATTCGCAGCATGAATCCAGCTACAACCGGAAAATATGATCCTCCCTACCGACGCAGCACACCGATTGGGATTTTTGTACTTCAGCAAAAGAAGCGCAAAATGATATACAATAAGGATGGAACTACGCAACGTGGAGGGTATGCACCCTATGCAAGCCGATTCAATGCTGGAGGATATATACATGGTATTCCTGTAAATCTGCCACGAACAAAAATAGTTGAGTATAGTTACTCACTCGGAACATCGCCTCGCTCACATATGTGTGTGCGTAATGCCTCTTCTCACGCAAAATTTATTTACGATACGCTTCCAAGGGAGCAAAGTTTAATCATAGTAATTCAATAAACATTTATGCAGAAATTAATTCTTATATTGCTATTCTCATTTACAGTATCAACTTGTTTTAATGCAACAGCACATGATGCTATTTCGCCCAAGTTTCCTTCGGAAAGTGAACTACTTTACAATAAAATGAAACTTAACGACACCGTAGATTATGAGCTGTTTCGCTTAGCTTTTAATGGTTACAAGAAGGTGAAAGACAAACGCAAATCAATTTTAACGCTCGTAGATTTCAATAAACCATCTACCGAAAAGCGTTTTTACGTGATTGATATGGAGCAAGAACGCCTCTTATACACCACACACGTGGCACATGGCAAAAATAGTGGTGGAGATGTGGCAACACAGTTCTCAAACAGATCAGGTTCTTTTCAAAGCTCGCTTGGTTTTTATTTAACCTCCAACACCTATCAAGGGCGCAACGGTTATTCGCTTCGTTTGCAAGGGCTCGAAGCTGGAATCAACGATCATGCCATGTCTCGCGCCATTGTGATTCACGGTGCACCATATGCCAATCCATCTGTTATTCCCTCACTTGGTCGTTTGGGGCGTAGCCTCGGATGCCCTGCCCTACCGCAAGAAGTGAGTAAAGAGGTAATTGATACAATAAAAGAGGGGACACTGCTTTTTATCTATTCCAAAACAGCAGACTATACGCATAAAAGCGAATTGATTTGAATTGAAGCAACGTAGTTGTAAAATAGAAATACGGGTATTCTTTTTGAAAAGCACTATTGCTTTTCAAAAAGAATACCCGTATTTCGTTGTAAGTTATATTTTATTCACACTTAATCTTATTTACATATCAATATATTAAATACATTTGCATATCAGCAAGATTAAATTTTAGTCTATTATAACCTCTAAAATATTACATATATGAAAAAAATCCTATTCGCTACTTTGATAGCTCTACTTGTAGTAGCTGTAAGTGTTATTTTATATAAAAGCTGTGCGACTGTAAATTTTGTTTCTCCAGAAAACAAAAATATAGTGTTACATAGCTTAGCTGAGATTGAAATCCCCCTATTAGCCGATAACTGGAAAATAGAAAACGTGAAAGAAATGCCCACTGGAAACATACTATTAGACAAAGGAAACAATCCGATCTCTTTAGATGGAAGTGAGACTATAGAATCTGCCAATGGGTGGTTTACAATAAGTAGTAACAACAAAAGGAGCTTTACAATAAAGTTAAAAGAAAACTTTGACAAACTAAACCCTCGTAAGTTAACTATTTGCATCAATCAAAATGAGAAAAAAGATTATGTAAACGTAACTCAGTATGCAGGGAAATCATACAGAGTTGAAAAACAAATATTCTCAGAGATACCTGATGAACGTGAAATGTTTAAAGGTCGTCAAAACACCAATAAAGCAACATTTATAAATAAATTGGACAAAGGTCAATGGTTTTCAACCAAAAATTTATTTTCAAATTTGGTGATCTCTACCGAATTTAAAAGTGACTCATATGGCGCTTTTGAGTGGATGTCTGATAATGATTTTGAAATAACAATGCCTGGTTTAAAAATTGATGGTATTGATCATTTATGGAATAAACAATGTGTATATAAAGAGGGTGTTACTACAAAGCCATATATTAATAAAAGTGATACTAGTGACGACGAAAATAAAAGTGAAATACTAGTTCCTCCACACCATAAAATACATTTAACTGGAGAAGTATCCTATTGCAAACGCACGATAAGTTATATATTTATAGTGGTTAATAATACAACAGAAACAAAATTTGAAGTATCTGGAACTTGCACTCAGATAATACCTATAGGCACAACTGAAATAGTTTCTGACGAACCTCTCTGAAGTAAAACTCTACAGTCAAAGAATAAATAATAAAAATAGGTGTTGCCAAATTGTTCATTTGACAGCACCTATTTTTTATTATTTAATA
>CAMQTD010000035.1 GCA_947036995.1 uncultured Parabacteroides sp. | reverse complement strand
GCTCGTCGGGCTCATAACCCGAAGGTCATAGGTTCGAGTCCTGTTTCCGCAACAACGAAGAGAAAATTCAAAATCAATAAAAGATTTGAGTTTTCTCTTTTTTTTTGTTTCATACTTTCCCCCCTCAAGCTTTAAATATCCCCCTCTAATTGATAAATATTTATTTATTCAGTTTTCTTAAGTGATTATTCAGACATTTATTTATACTTTTGTATCTAAATAATAGAATAATCAAGGATATAGACCTTATGAAGACAGTTAATTTAGGAGACACCAACTCGATATTAAATCGTTTTGTATCAGAATTAAGAGATGTAAATATACAAAAAGACAGTCTGCGTTTTCGCAGAAATATCGAACGTATTGGTGAAATAATGGCGTACGAAATCAGTAAAGACTTCTCGTACAGCTTAAAGGAAATAGAATCTCCTCTAGGGACTGCTATGATGAATACACCAGACGATAAAGTGGTGCTTAGTACAATTTTAAGAGCAGGATTACCTTACCATCACGGATTTTTGAACTGTATCGATCATGCAGAAAATGCATTTGTATCAGCATACCGTAAGTACAAAGATCGTTTGAATTTTGAAATTCATATCGAATACATTGCATCGCCAAGTATTGAAGGTAAAACATTAATCATTACCGACCCAATGTTAGCAACAGGAAGTTCAATGGAATTAGCATACGAAGCGCTATTAACCAAAGGAATGCCATCGCATGTACACATTGCGTCTATTATAGCAAGTCAAAAGGCTGTAGATTATATCATTGAACGATTTAAAGGTATTGAAGTAACATTTTGGATAGCTGCTATCGATCCTATTTTGGATGAACACTCATATATAGTGCCAGGTTTGGGTGATGCAGGAGATTTGTCTTATGGTGAGAAACTTTAATTAGTTTAAAATGAATAGATCAATCCGATTTATTACTTTTATATGTTTGATGTTATGTCTGTTTTGTAGCAATAAAGTGATTGCTCAAGGCATTACATTTGCGTCGGGGGTTATCAAAGATTCAATAACTGGAGAACCTCTTTCGTATGTTTCAATCTTATTTAAAGGAACAACAATCGGAACGATGAGTGATGATAACGGCGCTTTTGCTTTAAGCAATAGTGACGGTAACGAAACACTTTTTATAAGCTCTTTGGGGTATAACCTCAAAGAGCTAACTATCCCAAAAGGAAAAAAGAGTTTAAACCTAGAGATTCTGATCTCTCAAACGAGCTTCGGGTTAGACGAAGTCGTAATTAAACCAAAGCAAGAGAAATATACTCGCAAAGATAACCCTGCTGTAGCATTAATCAAACAGGTTATTGCACATAAATCGGATAATCGCATTGAAGCAATTCCCGATTATAGTGTTGAGAAGTACGAGAAATTAACCCTCTCGTTAGATAATTTCAATCCAAACCTTGATAAAAATAAGTTTCTTCGGAAATTTAACTTCATAAAAAACTATTTGGATACGTCCGAGTTTACAGGAAAACCAATCTTAACCCTCTCTATTCGCGAAACATTGATGGACTCTTATTATCGGAAAAATCCGAAATCAGAAAAGAATATTATCAAAGCCAAACGCATGCAAGGTGTCGAAGAGAGTTTAGACGATGGAGGTATTACGGCCAATTTGGAAGAGATATTTAAATCGGTCAATGTTTTTGATAACAATATAACCTTACTACTCAACAGATTCGTTAGTCCACTCTCTACAACTCTCGCCGTTTCGTACTACAAATATTATATCATGGATACAGTGATGGTGGGTAACGATCGTTGTATTGATCTCTCCTTTGTACCTGTATCAAGTGAAAGTTATGGCTTTACAGGGCGTTTGTATATTACTACAGATGGGCGCTATGCCGTAAAAAAAGTACTGCTTAATGTGCCTACTAAAATAAATCTAAACTGGGTTGAGAAGTTGCGTATCACACAAGAGTTCACACAACTACCAGACAGCACTTGGGCAGTATCGAAAGAGAATACAATGGTAAACTTCTCTCTTATAGATGGTACCCAAGCTATTTATGCAAACCAACAACGAAATTATAATAAATACAGCTTAGAAGTGGCAAACGATTCGATCTTTACACTGCTAGGAAAAAATAATTTAGCAGCAGATGGTATAGATAAACCAGCTGCCTATTGGACACAAAATCGCCCCGAAGAGTTAAAAGATAAAGAAAATGCACTTGGAGCAATGCTTACAGAGTTTAAACGCATCCCCGTATTCAATGTGCTAATTAAAGGGATTCAAATACTCGTTTCGGGATATGTTCAAACAGCATCAGAAAGAAATGATAGCAAGTTCGACTTTGGACCAATGAATACAACCTTTGGCGGAAACTCAATCGAAGGGTTTCGAATGCGTGTAGGAGGTATGACTACTGCCAACCTAAACGAACACATCTATGGCTCTGGCTATTTGGCTTACGGAACCAAGGATGGTAAATTCAAATACAATGCAACAGGTATCTATTCGTTTAATAAGAAGCGATACCATTCGGGCGAATATATGCGTAACAGAATCATGCTTTCTCACGAATATGATCTGTACACCCCTGGGCAAAACTTCATGTTTACCAGTAAAGACAACGTTGTACTAGCAATTAAAGTAGGTATGCCCATCACCAAATACTCCTATATGCGTAAAACCTCGTTGGTGTACGAAAAAGAGTGGAACAATGGACTGTCGATCAAAACATGGGCGCAACACCTAAACGACGAGCCTACAGGTACGTTGAAGTATGAGTGGCTCGATAGTAATAATCAACTTATATCGGAGAAAAGTTTAACAACGGTAGAAACAGGAGCACAAGTACGCTTTGCCCCAGGTGAACGCCCCTATGATGGACGTACAGGACAAGGCTCTGTTTTTAACCTTTCAAAGGATGCACCCGTATTTATGCTTTCTCACCAAGTTGGTCTTAAAGGCGTATTGGGAGGAGCATACAACTACAACCATACGGAGATGTCTGCCGAAAAAAGAGTTTGGCTTTCATCCTTCGGACACATAGATGCCAAAGTTAAAGCAGGTAAAATGTGGGATAAAGTTCCGTTTCCGTTATTGATACTACCCAATGCCAATCAGTCGTTAATTCTACAATCTGAGGCTTTTCATTTAATGAATGCGCTCGAATTCGTGTCTGACGAATATGTCTCGTGGGATGTAACCTATTTTATGAAAGGACTTATCCTTAACAGGGTACCGCTTATTAAGTATTTAAAACTACGTGAGGTAGTATCCTTTCATGGTATTTATGGCAAACTAACAGACAAAAATAACCCAGCCATCTCACCCGGATTATTTATCTTACCCGAAGGGACACAAGCTTTAGGCAATACACCATATATGGAGTGTAGTGTAGGGCTTGAAAATATTTTTAAGGTGGCACGTATAGACTATTTCAGACGTCTTTCGTACCTAGATGTTCCTGGTATTAAAAAACATGGAGTACGTATCTCCATGAAATTCTCATTCTAAATCCACAGGCTAAATAATGATGCAACAAAACAATATTGAGGTAACTCGTCGTCCCAACGCTTGGGCATTGCTCCCTTTAGGCGTTTTTCTGATTTCGTACTTAGTCGTTTCTATCTTGGCAAACGACTTTTATAAAATGCCAATTACGGTTGCCTTTTCGATAGCCTCGATCGTTAGTATTGCATTCTCAAAAGGAGGAGCGCTAAACAATCGAATTGAGCAGTACTGCAAAGGTGCAGGCAATGGTAATTTGATGCTAATGGTGCTTATCTTCGTTATGGCAGGTGCTTTTGCACAAACAACAAAAGCAATGGGGGCAGTAGATGCAACTGTAAATTTGGCATTAGCTATATTACCCGAAAACTTACTTGCAGCAGGTATCTTTATTGCTGCTTGCTTTATCTCTATTTCGGTAGGTACGTCTGTAGGTACAATTGTTGCCCTAGCCCCAGTGGCAGTAGGTATTGCCGACCGAACTGGTGTGGCAACTGCCTTTATGGTGGGTGTTGTAGTGAGTGGAGCCATGTTTGGCGACAACCTCTCTTTTATCTCAGACACGACCATTGTATCCACCCGAACACAAGGGTGTAAGATGGCAGATAAATTCAAATTCAATATTCGTATCGCATTGCCAGTAGCTATTTTAGTTACAATTATCTATATCGTAATGGGGAGCGAGATGCAAAGCGCCTATACGCCTACACCGATCGAGTGGCTTAAAGTAATTCCCTATTTAACGGTATTAATTGCTGCAGTATCGGGCGTAAATGTTTTGGTTGTACTGCTTATTGGTATACTTCTTTCGGGTATGGTAGGCATGTACACAGGTGCAGTAGATATTTGGGGCTGGACAGCCTCAATGGGGAGTGGTATCACCAACATGGGCGAACTTATTATTGTTACCCTGCTTGCAGGTGGTATGCTCGAAATGATTCGCTTCAATGGCGGAATTGATTGGATTATACTGAAGTTAACTTCGCGTATTCGTACCGTAAGAGGGGCGGAGTTAAGCATTGCTGGATTGGTTAGTTTTGCCAACCTATGCACCGCCAACAATACCATTGCATTGATTATGGCAGGACCTATCGCTTTCGATATTGCTACACGCTTTAAGGTAGACCCACGTAGGTCGGCTAGTATCCTTGATACGTTCTCCTGTTTTGTACAGGGTATTCTACCGTATGGTGCGCAATTATTAATGGCAGCAGGATTGGCTTCGATCTCTCCAATAGAGATTATGCAATACCTTTACTACCCCTATTTATTAGGTATTGCTGCACTCGGTGTTATTATATTTAGAAAGCAATAACGGGTTTTCCGTTACTGCTTTACAAACTTAATATCTGTACCTTTCTCTTGTGCTTTTAGTGCGATTACACGTCCTTTAGTCGAGACTTCACCGCGGATAAACTCTGGGATATTATACGATTTCATCAAACGATCATAATAATCTACACGCTCTTGTGGTAGAAGGAAGGGTTTATGTGCGGTGCCTTTGGCATCAATATAAGCAATATATGGGCGTGTATAGAGTCCATCAATTCTTCGGCTACTAAATACAACCCACCTGCCATTGTTAGACCAAGCGTGATAACTCTCCACCTCTTCGCTATTCAATATTTCTAAATTTGTATGCGCTCCTGTTTGTAAATCTACCATCCAAAGATCTGCTTCACGGTGCCAGATCGAAAAGTTTCCATAATCGGAAAGCGTATACATCAACTGATCTCCTTTGGGTGAGACACGTGGGAATGATACACTTTTGCCCGCTTTATTTGCATGAAATAGTGTATCTACAACTGATCCAAATGTACGTGTTTGAGGATCAAAAGCAATACTACACAGGTTATAGCGTACTTGTGCAAAACTATCAGGCATAGCCACGGCGGAAGCCGAAGAGAAGTAGAGTTGTTTGCCATCGGGAGAGAAGGTAGGAAATGTTTCAAATGCATTCTTTCCAAACAATAGGGGTGTAGTAACTACCTCATGGCGTTCTACATCATATACAACTACGTCAGAGGCAGTATCAAACACTTCGACCCGATTTAAGTTATTGGTATGAAAGCCTTGCAGGATATTATTTACCGAAAAGGCTACAAACTTACCCGATGGATGCCACGCAGGGTAGGTAAGCGAAGAGAGTGTCTCTTTTGTTTTAGTATTAAGTTTTTCTACCTTTCCATGCTGCATAATCATTGTGCCAGAGAATCCTTCACGCAAGTGAAAGAGCATTTGATCGGGGTCTTGCATACAAAAGGAGTGGCAATTAACACAGTTACCTTTGCTTAATTTGTTTTCGTAAATTGCAGTTTGCTCGTACGTCTCTAAATTACGTTGATAGATTCCCATCTGATTCCATATTTCGTAGCCAGGTTCGATTAAGCGATAAGCTAAATGAGAATCTATATTTTCGGCTGCTATATGGATTGGGAAATCGGCATATTGTGTCCATTTATCATTCTTTTGTGTATAGATGGTTATTTGAATAGTTGCTCCACGTGCCTCGTTTAATAGTTTCTTCCACGCATCTTTAGGGATGTAAAACTGGTTGTCAGAGGCATCAACCTCGACATGCGTTGTGCCATAACTGCACACAGCACGTGCCGCTTGATAGGGTTCGTTTAATTTAAAATTAAGCGGTGCAATATTGGGCGGTATCGTTACACCACTGTAGTTTGGTGTAATAGATGGTTGTGTGTCAAGTTTATTATCTACTTTTATCGTTTGCGAACAGCTCGTAAACCAACACGTAAAGGCAAAGATAGAAAGGATATATAAGATTGATTTCATAAGTTTATCATTCATTTTTTTAAGCGTATAAATAGAAGTATTCAATATTTATTTAAACATCAGATAATACCAATAGGTGTGACCATAAGATTGCACCATCAAGTTTTTGATGTTATGTGCCGATTTGTTTTTAATCAAATAACTACGATATGCCTTGAATTGCCCCATGTTTTGAGGCGAAACACCGAATGCCTTGCATCTGCTTGGGTCTTTTTCATTCACTGCAATCCATGCCTCTTGAAATGATTGAGGGAGTTGAGGCAGTACAGGCGTACCATAATAATCCACAACCAACTGCTCGAATCTTTTTAAATCTTTTGTGAAAAGATATTGGCAGCCTAAATATTCAATGGCTTGAGTAGCCTGAGGGTTGGCTTCGGCTATCTTTCTTAAATCTTCGGCGTGACTATTAATCTTCGATAAATTATTGATAGACGGCAGGCATTTACGCTTGCTCCCGAGCAAAGGATCTGCCTCTACCGCCTTGTCGTTGTATAAAAAGCGGCGTTGATCGGTTGCCCAATCCGCATAATAAAGACTCTTTTCAAGCATTGTTATGTATTTCTCTGCCACAGGATAAGCACCTATTATGAGGTTTGTTTGTATGAGTCGCTTCCATAAATGAGGATTACCTCGCCCCTCTTCGCCTTGATTACCTTCGAATGCTTGTTGTTGTGCTATATAAATATCACCCATACTAAAGTAAATATCACTGAGTAGTGCGAATACGTGTGTTGTCTTATTACTTTTTACCTGTAGGGCAAAGGCTCCACGTTGATCGTAAGTAAATGCTTTTTGTGCGAGTAACCCCTTTTCGGCAAGTGCTAAATTGAGGTAGTTCATGTACAATAGGTTTGATAATTTACCTTGTGAGAGTTTTTGTATCTCGTCCCAATTTTGCATACGTGCATGGTAATCAAGTTTTTTTATAGGATACGATTTAGCATCATCATATATTGAAACACCTTTTGTAAACAGGATAATTAAAAAGACAGCTTGTATAGATATGCTGACAAGGAGTCGTTTACCTTGCCACGGTTGTAACTTAGCAATCCAATAACTTACTAAAATAACAGCAATAAATAACACCCATGCGTAATATAGTATTGAGTCGGGTACTAACTTAAGTTGATAATAATAATCAGGTAAAAAAGCCAGAGAGAAAGAGCCTACATACGCAAAGTAAACACTCGCAATCGAAATCAAAACAGATTCGACCACAAGCAGTAGGTAACGATGTGCATGCGCCTGTTTCGTGGACAGTGCAACAAGCCAAAAAGAGAGCGCAAACAGGTTAGAGATAGGTCCAGCTACCCAAAAAAGAAGCGGAACGGTAAAGCCTAAAACCACACTTCGTACTTTGAGTGACTTAATTTTTAAGCAACCTAATATAGCCAACTCCATCAATAGAAAAGCCAGCGTACCTTGCATAAAGTAGTTGAAGCTAAAATGCATCATCAACAACGCAAGCGGAGGAAGATAGTATAAAAGGTATAATGGATGGTTTGGCGCAATCTTTTCGAGTATCCGCTGCATTAAAATAGCGATCAAAATCAGCAGCGTAGCCGTAATTATAGCACCTGCATAGGGATAAATAAAAAATTGATTTAAGAATTGAGCCATATAAACAGCACCGCCTCCTACCTGAGAAACGGTTTCTAAACAGGCATCTTTTCCAAATAAAAACAGCTGCTTTTGCTCTATAAAGAAGAGGTGAAAAGCACTATGTAGCTGTAAAAAGAGAGCTAATGCCACATATAGCATGGAAGCTATAATCGTTTTTGTATGTTTTATCATTGTATTTATCTAGATTATCAATGCACAAAATTAATTATTTTTCTGGTAGATAAGCAATCTTCTTTTGCGAATAATTGATTTTCTACTACCTATATGCAGCTTTTGAATGATTTATAGCATCTTAATAAATAAGAATAGGTTTGGTAAAGTGCTGTTATATAGAGATGAAAACCGTAAGTTAAAGTTTATGTATTTGGCTTTCATATAAATAGAAAAAACTATATTTGTCACTAAGATCAGTATTTCTTACAAACAATAATGTATAACTAATATAAAAAAATAGGAGAACAAAAAATGAAACCCCTAAAATTTATATCATTGATTATCATGTCTCTTGTGTCTCTGTCGGCAGTAGCGCAAGATGAATTTTACGACGATGTGTATTTCACTTCGAAAAAGAAAACAGCAGCCCCTAAAAAAGAGGTTGAGACTAAAAAGGTAGAGAATCATATTAATAATGAATCTTCAGAAGGCATCTTATTGGCAGAAGCTTCAGATGAAAACGAACCAGTACTCTACAATAACAGCCGCAGTGTAGATGAGTATAACCGCAGATATACAGCAAATGATGAAGTTGAGGCAGATGCTCCACAAAAGGTTGTAGTAGAAGATAATGAGCGTCGTTCAGATACAGAATATACAGAACGCGTAATCAGATACCACGATCCGTCAAAGGTGACTATCAGTGGTGCTGAAAATGTAAATATAACCATCAACGATGGTTATTATGGGTACGACTACGATACGTACGATGCTGGTAATGGCAATGTAGATGTGAACTTAAATTTTAATGTTTCGCCAGGTTATGGTTGGGGCTTTGGTTCAAGTTTCTACTCTCCATGGTATAGTTATCGCCCTTATGGGTATGGATACTGGGGTTCTTCTTTTGGTGGATTCTATGATCCTTGGTTTGGTCCATCATTCGGATGGGGCGGAAGCTGGGGTTGCGGAGGTTATTATGGAGGCGGCTACTACGGTGGCGGCTACTATGGACATCACCACCACGGATATAATAATGGTTATTATGGAGGGAATTATTACTCTTCGTCTTCTCGCTATACAAACTACTCAAATGGTAGAAGTTATGGATCAAGAGGCGGTAGCTCTTATAGCGGACGCAGCGATGGTGGTAGATCATCAGCCTATACACGTAGTTCTGGTAGAAGTGCCTCTTCTCGTAGTGGCGTAAGTTCGGGTCGCACAAGTAGCAATCGCAGAAGTTCGGCAGTTAGTGGTTCTAGTACGCGTTCGTCAAATCGTGATGGTCGTGTTTCGTCAAGCAGAAGAAGTTCTTCAGTGGCAGGCAGTGCTAGTAGTACACGTCAGCGCTCTTCTAGTTCGTCGGTAGGTACACGTACACGTACGAGATCATCTCAACCGTCTACTTCTACACGTAGTAGTAGTACAAGATCAGCAACAACACGCAGTACGCCAACACAAAGCCGTTCTACAAATGAAAGAACCTATTCGGCACCAACGCGTTCAAGCAGAAGCTCTTTTAGTTCTGGTAGTTCAAGTGGAAGTAGCAGTCGCTCTTCGGGCGGAAGCAGTAGTGGACGTTCTTCGGGTGGTCGCTCTTCAGGTGGACGTAGATAAACGTTAGCTGATAAAAATATAATATAATAAGTATACGCAATGAAATTTTTAAATTTAGGAATAATTTCAGCACTGCTACTCAGTAGTAGTGCTTTATTTGCACAAGGAGAGATTGATGCATATCGCTATTCTCAGACTGGGCTAAATGGTACAGCACGTTACCTTGGTATGGGTGGTGCTTTTGGTGCATTGGGAGGAGATATCTCTGCTATGTCAAGTAATCCAGGAGGATTGGCAATCTATCGCAGTTCTGAGATCGTAACTACGCTGAGTCTTTCGTCTGTCAATACAGAAACAGCGTGGAGTTCTGTAATGAAAGAGGGACGCACTAAATTTAAGTTTGATAACATTGCCTATGTTGGATACTTTCCTACAGCAAACAGCTCTGGTATTATGGGCTGGAATGTTGGTTTTGCATACAACAGAGTAAATAGCTTTGAGCGCAATTACACAGCACATGGAAGTGGAAGTGATTATCAAACCTATTCTATGGCAGATTATATTGGTGAAAGAGCTTTTGGTACATCACTTGGCACACTTAAAGCACCTACAGATAATTTCGAAACAGACCCATATAACAATGCTGATTGGCTTACTGTATTGGGATTTGAAGGTGGGCTAATTACGCCTTATAATGACTCAGACTCAAATGATGAATATACTTCATCATTTTTTGAAAAGGATGCTGATGGTAATAGATCACGTTACAGTCCAAGCAGCACCAAATTTAATGTACAAGAAAGAGGATCGACAGATAAATACGACTTCTCTGCTGCTACAAATATTTCCGATATGGTCTTTATTGGAGCTACATTATCTGTAACAGATATCTCTTATAGGTCTTCTATTACGTACGAAGAAGGCTTTGAATCAATCAATAGTGATATGTATCTTGATAACGAACTGAATACCAATGGTACAGGTTTTGGCGTAAATGTAGGTGTTATTATTCGTCCTGTAGATTTTCTTCGTTTTGGTGTAGCATTTAATTCGCCAACATGGTATCAGATGACCGATTACTATAAAGGAGCTGCAGGTAGCTATTATTCATTAGATACAGAAAAGCCTCGAATGGATGCAAAAACACCTCAAGACGCCTACTCTAACTATCAGTTGAGTACGCCCGAAAGATGGATATTCAGTGCAGCCGCAGTATTTAAGCGCGCATTGATTAGTGTAGACTACGAATTGACAAACTTCAATTCAATGAAGTTATTTAGCGATAATGGCGAAGCATTTACCAACACAAATAGCGATATTAAAGCCGATTACGGATTGGAACATCTTGTGAAAATAGGAGCAGAGCTAAAAGTTACCTCTCAATTTTCTGTTAGAGCAGGAGCAGGGTTCAGATCAAGTGCTATCGAACAAGACTTGGCAGACAATAAAGTTGAGGTATTAACTGTAGGAACAATTCCTAATTATACAATTGATAAAGGTTCAAACTACTATACTGTTGGTTTAGGTTATCGTTTTACACCTCGCTTCTACACCGATTTAGCTTATGTATATAATAAAAGTGAAGAGAATATTAAGCTCTTTTCAAATATATATGATGAAAATGGTGACGCACTTGTAAGTTCAGAGCCAATTGCAATGAAAACTGTAACAAGTCGTTTTGCATTAACACTGGGTTATAAGTTTTAATAGCAGACTTCAAATATAAAAAAGGCAGGGCAGTAATCGTTGAATTCGATTACTGCCCTGCCTTTTTTTATATCACATGCTGTTCTGTTCTCAGAGAACAACTATTTTAGATGCTTCGCACCCCTTGCGATCGCCTATAGGCAGTGTTATTTCAAATAACTGCTTATTAATTTTGAATGATACCGTACGCAACTTTTGTGTAGGATCTACTACTGTAACGGTTAGTTTATCGTCTGCCTGTGTAACTGAATACAATGCAGGTGTCAGCATCTCTAGTTTGAGTTTACGTGCTAACTTAATTTCACTCGCTTGATAGGCTGCCAAATAAAACTGTGCATCATCATACAGAGAAACGGCTTGTAAAGCGGTTGTATTACTTAATACATGCACCACATTTGTATTGAATTTACGCACATGCTGCGCTGTAGTTGCTGGAAGAATCATATATTGATAATCTGCCCCCTGTGGTGTAATCCCATGATCTAGATGGATCGACATCACATCACACGTACGTGTAAAGCTAGAAAGATAGGTCGACATCACATCATGCCACGATCCTGTACGACTTGCAGTAGTTGCAATAACCTCGTCGGGGTTCCATACAATATAACCTGTTTGGTCGTGATGAAAGCGAACGCTATGTTTATTGCGTCTAACCTTTTCTAACGTACCATTTTGTATGCGTTGATCAATAGCAGTTGTTACCACACAATTACTATCCGTTGTAATACCAGCACCCATACAGTATGTAAATTCGGGTGTGTAGATCCAAGCTTTGTGTGCAAGCAACCCATTGCGGTGCATTATCATGGCAGACATTCCATCGGTTGGACGTGTTACTGCACCCACAAAATCACTTTTATCACCTGCTCTGTTTTTAGGCCAAGTAACAAGTCCTGTACCTTCGTATGCCGTAACCCCTGGAATCTTGCGCCAATCCCAACACGGATAAATATTGAGGTACTCATCGCCACTCACGTATGTATAACAAGCCCCATCCGCTAAGTGATACCCTTGGCGATTGTCTCCATTTACAACCTCAGCCCCAATGGTACGTGTCGATTCCATTTTGATCGAAGTCATCCAATTAGGCGTGCGATAGGTTGTGTGGTCCGAATTCCAAAAATGATAAGCTCCAGTCAATTTGTTTGGCGCTGTAGGGTTGGTTATATTCTCGGAAATTACATTTTGATAATCTGTTGCGCGTGCTAAATCTGAACTTGCTAACGATTGGGCGGCAAAAGCTACCACATACCCCTTATGAATAGGTGCTTGATGAAAAAACTGTCTGCCAAGTGAGTTTATATCCATATACCCTTTCCATACAATGCGGCGAAAGCCATGCATCAACAGTTGATGTAAGATCGCTAACTGACTTTCGGGGAAAGAGAGCGAAGTGCCTTGAAAAGTGGCTGCCCAAAATGACATCCCCGAGAGATAGGCTGCCCCATAGTTGCCAAACTGTTGCATAGGTCCGTGCTGATGAAAACTCCAATCGGGTTTGATTCCTTCGGTTTTTCCTGTAACAATTTCAGAAGCAATTGTATCGCGTGCAGCTTGTACTAAGGCTAAATCGTTTTGAAGGAGCGCACGTATTAAAACGTTTCCTGCTAACCACACTTTATTCTGCCCCGTCATGCCAAAGCGGGCTTGGCTCATTACGCGAATCGCTTCACTTCGTTCGGTATCGGTTAGTTCTGATTCAAATAGGATCAAGGCTGGTCCGAGTGTTAAGGGAATTCCAATCTGATTATACCACCAATTCGGGCAAACTAATTGCTGTTCGAACCAAAAGCCGAGTGCTCTGTGAATAGCGGTTGCCAGTTCAGGGCTGTTCATGTACGGACTTCCAGCCGTGCGATATAGCTTTGTCAACAATAATATTTTATCAACATGCTTCTTTGGCATCCAACCCGATCTGCGCTTGTCGGTATAATCGATATCACTCCACGCCCCTTGTTCTGATAGGGTGTGTAGTAACGAATCTACAAGCGCCTTACTCGGAAGGTATTTTTGTTGTAACTCCACGACCATCTGATCGCTCACAAGTTTTTCGGGAGGAATTTGATACAGGCTTTGCATAAGCAGTTGTTGTGCCTCATTATCACCTAAGATAAGTTGTGTATAGTTCGCCTTTATCTTTTTTAAAGGGTCCGCTTGTGCCACATATAGGGGAGCAAAGCAGAGCATGAATAGGAATATGTTTTTCATTGTAGATATATAATAAATATGCATGCAAAATTAATCAAATAGAGCGAACCAAAGATCGTATTACACAACGTATTATAATCAATAATTGAAAGATAACTCAAGGCAATTGATCTTTTTGTAGGTTTATTTTAATATATTTGCAGCAAACAATTTAATAGAAGAAGAACCCATGAATAAACGAATTTTATCTTCAGCCTTTTTAGCTATGGCATGTTACTGTACAACCATAGATGTGAATGCGCAAACAATAGACCTATTTAATGGCAAAGATTTGAGTAATTGGAATTTTGTAGTAGAAAAAGAGGCTGCAAAACCTGCCGATGTATTTAAAATACGCGATGGCGTAATTCATATTGTAGGAAAACCTTTTGGATATATGTATACCAAGGCGCGTTACGCCGATTTTAAGTTACACGTAGAGTGGCGCTGGCCAAATGGAGAGGCAACAAACAGTGGTATTTTCATGTTTGTGAATCCGGATAAGAAAGCAAATCCAGCCTTTGTATGGCCTAACGGTGTCGAATGTCAACTTGCTGCAGGTAAGGCAGGCGACTTTGTGTTACTTAACGGTTCTGACCTAAAAGAATTTGTACTACCTGCTGGCGCTAAACGTCCTGCATTCCCTGTTGTTCCAAAGCATCACGAAACAGTAGAGATGGCTGTCGGAACATGGAACACAGCCGATATCACGTGCGAAGATGGAAATATAACCGTATTTATTAATGGTAAGTTTATGAATCAAGGTTCTGACTCACTACACCCATCAGGGCATATCGCTTTGCAAAGTGAAGGGAAAGATATTGAATTTCGTAATGTAAGATTAACACCAAAGGGAGCATATTAAACTTCGATGAAGCTTAATATGCTCAGTCTTGATGGTTTGTAGCATCTATTACCTACTACCCATATCATCATAAAGGGTTTGCAAATAAGCTTTCCCTTTGTGTATGCGTAAACTACTTCCTTCAGTAGGCGATTCAATGAGTGGTGCTTCATTTTCCGCATTAAATACAGAAGTACCCGTTGAGTCGATCCATCCAAAACCATTATTAAAGGAGTAGAAAACATATTTATCTTGCTGCGAATCAAAAATATCTTTACTAAAAGCAAATGCACTACTATCCAGTGATAGCTGGTTTAGTACTGTTGCTACAATATCATTTTGAGAAGCCAACGTATTGATTACGGTTGGCTTTTTTATTGCGCCACCAAGCCAAATCATCGGAATATGATGCCTTTCGGGTGCATACTGTTTGATGGTATCGGGATAGAGAAATCCATGATCCGATACAAGTATAACAAGCGTATTTTTCCAACTTGGTAGTTGTTCGAGCGAATCAATAAACGAACCAATACAGCTATCAGTATATGCCACAGAATTAAGATAAGGATCTTCATAATGAGCATAAGGCACTTCGAAAGGCTCATGGCTACTCAATGTTAAGAAGGTTTTGAACCAAGGTTGCGTAGCATCGGACTGTTTAATCTCTTTAAACAAGTGCGGGAAAGTCATATCATCATTCACCCCCCACTTAGAGAGTCTGCTGCTGAGAGGGAAATCGCTATCTGCTACAATCTTCTCATACCCAGAAGCGTAGAAATAAGATTGCATATTGGTAAAGTTAATATCTCCACCATAAAGCATACTCGATTGATATCCATTCTTATTTAATGCTGTTGCAAGTGCTGGTAGCGACTGACTTTTAGCAGGATATTTCATAATCGAAGTAGTGGGTTGTGCTGGATACCCATTGAGGGTAGAGACAATCCCTCGATCTGTACGAAACGAGTTAGCATACATTTGTGTGAAAAGGATTCCGCTCTTCGAAAGTCTATCCAGTTGAGGTGTTGCATCCCCTTCGCCCCCTAAAACACCGACTGCATTTGCCGAGAAGCTCTCCAATAAGATAAGTAATATATTGGGACGTGTTGTATTTAATACCGTATCTCGGTTTGCGATTGCCGGTTTTGTAGTAAGTGCTGTAAAGGTCTCTTTACGCTCGGCTTCAGACAAGTAATTATACTGGCTAGCAAAATCTTGTTCTTTTAGCACCGAAGCAATTAAACTGAAACAGGGATTGATCGCTGCATGATTGAGAAACAGCGTAGGACTAAAGTAAACCTGCCCCACATTCGCTGTAGAAACAGTAACACCTCCTCGTATTGGGAGTATTAGCAGTGCCCCACAAAATAGGAGTACACCCGTAGAAAGAATCCTTTTTGTTACCTTCTCTTTAAAGATAGGCACAACCCAACGCCAACAAACCCACGTAATGAGTGTGGTATAGGCTATAAAAAAGAGTGCTTGCTGTATAAATTGCACAACAGGAATACTTGCCATTGCATCTTTAGGCGATTCGAGATAAAAAAGAACCGTACTATCTAATCGGAATCCCCAATAGGCATATAATGCAATATCTACACTGAAGATCGTTGCTACCAATACGGCTGAGATTAAAAAATAGACCTTCAACACCGCACGCCATGGCGCTTTAATCCAAACAGAGAGGAGTATAATCAAGAAAGGAATAATCGAAAGGTATCCCGCGATGGTCATATCCAGAGAGATCCCGTGTCGTATCACGGCAAACCAATCCTGCCATGTTGTTTCTGCCATGTTATGATTGTATGCCATAAACAGGGGCTTTTGTATGGCTAATAGTGGTATGTATGCTACGAAGGTAGCCAAGAGCAATAGGAGTCTATCTTTCATATCTATCGGAGGCTGTTTTTAATTGAATTTAAAAGAGCGAAGCGTGAAATCATTGTATAATGAGTTTCACGCTTCGGTTTATAAGCTTAATTCAGATGTCTAAATTAACGGTATAGTTTGTTGCGAGTCTCCTCAACAACTGGATCTACGATATAATCATCATAATCAATGATTTTATCAATAATTCCGTTTGGAGTAAGTTCAATTACACGATTGGCTACGGTTTGTATAAATTCGTGGTCATGACTAGAGAATAGTACATTCCCTTTGAATGTTTTCAGCGTATTGTTAAATGCCTGAATAGACTCCAAGTCCAAGTGATTGGTTGGTGTGTCTAGTACCATTGTATTGGCATTCTTCAACATCATACGAGAAATCATACAACGCATTTTCTCTCCTCCCGAAAGTACATCTACTTTTTTAAGTAACTCCTCGCCCGAGAAAAGCATCTTACCTAAGAAACCTTTCAAGAATACCTCGTTGGTATCTTCGGCAAACTGAGAAAGCCAATCAAGTAGGGTGTATTGAGATTGAAAGTATTTCGAGTTATCAAGTGGAAGATAAGCCGTAGTGATGGTTTGTCCCCATTGGAATGTTCCAGCATCTGCTTTTTCTTCGTCGTTGATAATACTAAAGAGCGCAGTCATCGCACGTGGGTCACGGCTAATAAATACCACTTTATCGTTTTTCTCAATATTGAAGTTTACATCTTTGAAAAGTGTAACACCTTCAATTGATTTTGTTAAGCCACGTACTTCAAGAATCTGATTTCCTGGCTCACGGCTAGGTGTAAAGATAATTCCTGGGTAGCGACGTGAAGATGCTTCGATTTCCGAAATATCCAAACGCTCCAACATCTTTTTACGGCTTGTTGTTTGCTTGCTTTTTGCCACATTGGCACTAAAGCGACGGATAAACTCTTCGAGTTCTTTTTTCTTCTCTTCAGCTTTCTTATTTTGATTTTGTTGCTGACGTAGGGCTAACTGACTCGACTCGTACCAGAAACTGTAGTTACCTGCAAACTGTTTTACCTTACCGAAGTCGATATCAACAGTGTGAGTACATACGGTGTCGAGGAAGTGACGGTCGTGAGATACCACCAATACGGTGTTCTCGAAATTTGCCAAATAGTTCTCTAACCAAGTAACGGTTTCTAAATCCAGGTCATTGGTAGGCTCATCTAATAACAAGTTATCAGGTTTACCGAAAAGGGCACGCGCTAATAATACACGTACTTTCTCTTTACCACTCATATCCTTCATCAACGTGAAGTGTTTGTCTTCTTTGATACCCAATCCACTTAAGATATTGGCAGCATCACTTTCGATATTCCATCCACCAAGCTCAGTAAATTGCTCTTCAAGTTCCGATACACGGATACCATCTGCATCATTGAAATCTTCTTTGCAATAAAGGGCATCTTTTTCACTCATTACACTCCAAAGAATAGAGTGTCCCATTAATACCGTATCCATTACAGTATATTCGTCGAAGAGAAAGTGGTCCTGGCTCAATACAGAAAGACGTTCACCTGGTCCAAGTGTTACTGTTCCTCGTGTAGGATCAAGTTGTTTACTAATCACACGTAGCATGGTGGACTTCCCAGCCCCATTTGCTCCAATAATACCGTAGCAGTTACCTGGATTAAACTTCAAGTTTACATCTTGAAACAAGGCACGCTTACCAAATTGCACGTCTAAATCATTAACCGTAATCATATTTTATATATTGCTTTAAAATTTCACACTATAATACGAAGTGGCAAAGATACTCTTTTTTGCCGAATAAAAGGCTATAAAACTTTAGGACAAACGTTTATTAGTAAATAATTTAATCTACTAAATATTAAAATAAAAAAGAGGTTGCCTATAACTTTCGTTTTAGGACAACCTCTTTTTTTGTTGCTATAAATTGCCGTATGCTATTTACCCTGTTATTTAGCTGGAATAATAGGTTTCAGACTTTTTGAATTGGCATCAACAGGATATACTGCACCCTCTTTTTCAAGTTGAGAAGCCATCTTTTTCACCATCTTAGCGAGTACTTTGCTGTTTTCTTGTGCTAGATCTTTATTTTCGTATGGATCGTTTGTTAGATTATACAGTTCGTATTTAGGCTGTGTCGGGTTTTTGGGGTTGTAGTGGTATATAACTTTCCAATCACCAGCTATGTAGGTTGTAAAGTAGTTGCCTCTATGTGCATGCGGAAAGTGCATTAAGATATCTGTTTTGTGCTTTGCATCTTTTTTACCTGCAAATATTTTCCACAAATCGCTACCATCTATTGTATTGCCCTTTGGATTTTTAATCGCTGCAATATCCAATACGGTTGGGAATATATCCATTATCGTACTACGCTCTTGTAGAATCTCTCCTTTGGCGATGGGATACTTTTTTTGAAAGCTGCTTTCGGGGTTGTTTTTTGCCCACGATGCAATAAAAGGAATTCGAACACCACCTTCGTAGATCCCCCCTTTTTTACCACGTAAAGGTGCCGACGAGAAGTGTCCATCTATACTTCCCAGCGGAGCATCAGAACCATTGTCTCCCAGAAATATAATCAACGTATTTTCGGCTATACCAAGTTTTTCTAGATGATCCATCACTTCGCCGAGTGATTGATCCATTCCTTCAACGAGTGAGGCGAAGGCTTGCGCTGCTTTGGGTTTATCCGCACTGATCGGGTAGTTGTCGGCAAAACGTTTGTCTACCTGAAAGGGTGCATGTAGAGCGTAGTGTGCAAAATTTAAAAAGAATGGCTCTTTAGCTGCGACCGCTTTTGTGATTTCGTTGTTTGCCTCAATCGTTAAAGCCTCTGTTAGGTGGGTTGAAGTGCCGTGATATTTTTCTAGATCGTTTACAGCTCTTGATTTATTCCCTTTGATGTGTCCATACCCCTCTTCGCCATAGTAGCTGCCTGGTTGTCCGATCGACGAACCTCCAATGTTGGTATCAAAGCCTAGGTTACATGGGTTTTCACCTTCGCTTCCCATAGGTCCAAAGTGCGCCTTTCCAACATGGATCGTTTTATATCCAGCTTGTTGCATTAGCTTAGGGAGTGTAATATCATCTTTCTTAATACCTTCCCAATTCCATGTGCTAGGACCAAATGGCGTGCGGTTATTTGATTCGGAATTAATCCAATTGGTTGTTCCGTGGCGTGTTGCATTTTTCCCTGTCTGGATAGATGTACGCGAAGGCGAGCTTACACTTTGTGCATAGAATTTAGAAAACTGAACCCCTTGCGCTGCTAACCGCTCCATATTGGGTGTACGATACCAATCGTTCAGTGGATGACGCTCAGCTTTGCCCGTTGCATCCGTTAAGAAAGGAAGCGATGTATCCATCAGCCCCATATCGTCGATAAGGAAGATAATAACATTCGGTTTATCTTGACTCTGTGCAAATAGCGGCATCGCCATTGTTGCTAGTGTAGAGCAAAGTGTATACTTTGCAGCTCTTTTTAGGTGTTGTTTGATCATAATATATATTTATACTGCTACTATTTTGTTAGTTGACAAATGTAGTGAAAATATTGATACTCAATAAGCAAACCTAATATAATAAATGGATTATATTAGGTTCGCTTATTTTATGTTGTTTTGAATCTGTTTATTTAAAATGGCACAGCAAATAGTGTAACTATTCTGATAATAGCGTACATATCTGCTCCGTTGTAGCTACAGGATCTGCGGCTTGCAGAATGGTAGAGGAGAGCG
>CAMQTD010000034.1 GCA_947036995.1 uncultured Parabacteroides sp. | reverse complement strand
ATAAGCGAATTTGCTCATTAAATTAGTTTTTCAGTTCTATGCGTTCAAACTGTAACACATCATCACTGAATGTTGGGTTTTTATAGTGGCTTGTACTAAGATATAAGCCATCTTCTCGAATGAAAAAAGCCCAGATAGAATAGATGCCTGTCGGAAATTCTGTTTCGCCAACACATTTAAAATCTTCATCAAGAATGATAATAGAAAATTTGTTTCGTCCCATACTCCATAACTCCATAAAATCTTCATCTTTAGAGTTATATATCTCTTTGTGAAAGACAAAGCGATAATATACTTTACGGAATTTATCGTAAATTAGATTTCCATACATGGGTAATTCACATAGTTTTTGTGTTAAATCAATAATACCTGGAGCATTACCTAATATTTCGGGACTTTTAATAAATCGGCTTTTCGCAGATATAAGCTGTATGCTATCGTGTGCCAAATTTGCAACATGTATTTTTTCTTCGTACGAGAACGAATAAATAAATTTTTCACCATTAAAATCCCTACTGTACTTAAATTCTGAACCTACAGTTTGTGTTCGCATTTCTTCGGTGGATAGAATAACAGGGTATTTCATAGGTAATAACTTATTTTTCTTGGTAAGTGTGTCTATTACTGCAATGACTTTACTTTTCTCGACCGTGTTTTTACCATAACCTCTATTCAGTCCTTGTGTTATATATATATTGTCGCCAATAATTTCAAAAGGGATATATCGCAAGGTCGAGCAGTCACTAGGATTTAAACGTGTTCCATCCGTTGTTTTTGGATAATGTATCCTTTTTATTAATTTACCAGTAGAATCCATTACACTGATTACAGGTCTCATAACTTCAGCAAGATAAATTTCATCGAAACTTTTCATTATATACCCATGAAATCTACCAACCCCATTAGGACCTTCTTTTTCAAAAAGAATTTTGTTTATTTTTTTCTTTGTATCCCAGTCGTAGACTAATATTTCATGTTCAGCTACATTTTGAAAAGTAAGATACTCTTTTTTTGTAGCAGGGTCAGTATATAGGTGGAGCGTTTTCATATATAGCTTAACATCAGAAGGTACCTCAAAACTAGCATACTCTTTGGTTGGGACTAAACTGTATTCATCAGAAGAATCCCCATTTTGTTTTTTATTTTGTGAGCACGCAATTAAATTTATTAATACGAACAGAAGAGATAGGTGTTTTATTGACATAATATTGTATTTATATAGGTGTTATAGGTTACAGACGTACTATTTTACAAATAAACAGTATTTATTTATATAATAGACTATTTCGAGTAAAAATAAAGTGGTGTAGAATTGAAATCGCTGTCTTATTGTAGGGCTGGGCATACTAATTTGCCCTGTTTACCCTTCAGCAGGTGAAGTGTGGTATGTTTGGGTGTAAAAAAAGAGATGTCACCACAATATCCTATTATTGAATAAGATATGGGTGGAGAATTAAATAAAATTCAAACTATTAGGGGGTATATATTAGCCCCTTTTGCTTTTGAAAAACTGCTTCATCTCTTCGCTACATACATCTTCGAGTACGCCCGAACGGACTTCTGTTTTTGGGTGTAAGGAGTTTGGGGCATATCTTACAAACCCTCTTTTATCGTCTGATGCACCATAAACAATAGCAGAGATTTGTGCCCAGCTTAATGCACCAGCACACATTACGCACGGCTCTACTGTTACGTAGATTGTACAACCTGTTAAGTATTTAGCGCCCAACGAATTTACGGCAGACGTAACAGCTAGCATTTCGGCATGTGCAGTAGGATCGTTTAAACACTCTGTTTGATTATGCGCACGTGCAATAATTTGGTTATTACACACAATCACAGCACCAACAGGTACTTCGCCCTCTTCGGCAGCATAACGCGCCTCAAGCAAGGCTTGCTTCATATAATATATATCGTCCATTGTTTTTATCTTCTCATTTCGTTTTCGGCAAAAAGCGTTGGGTAGTCTTCGTCCAATGTTTTAAGGATGTGCGACAATATCGTTTCACGATACCAACGCGATTTATTTGTGATATTATATTTTGCTAAATAGCGCATTACTATTTTATGCTCTTCATCATTGAGCTTAAATAGCACTGGATTCACACGCGGTAGGTGCGGTACGGCAGCTGAATTTTTACGTTCTTTCTTCATTCTTTTACAAATGTAGGGCAGATTATGGGATTAAAAAAAGAAAATTGTTATTTTTGTGAAAATTAAAGAGATGGCTATACATAATCTCATCGGAGAAGCAGGCGAAAAAGAGGCTATTGCATACTTAATACAGCAAGGATACGCGATATTACATACAAATTGGAGGTATCGTAAATACGAAATAGATATCATTGCACAAAGCACTGACGAACTTATTATTGTAGAGGTTAAAACCCGATCGGCAGGATTCCTTGTATCACCACTCGAAGCTGTTACAAATGCTAAAATTAAGCGTATCGTATCAGCTACAGAGGCTTTTGTGCTTCGTGCTAATATTGATTTATCCATTCGGTTTGATATTGTATCGGTTGTGAAAACAACAGAGGGATACGATATCGAACATGTAAAAAATGCCTTCTACTCCCCTATTTGGTGAGTGTCTTTTTTAGTTTTAAGCGTATACATTATCCCATTCACATAAAATAGTTATTATGAAATTATCTTGTTCACTGGTTTCGCTTGGTACATTTGGTTTAATAAGCCTTGTACAGGCAGCAGAGTCTCAAACGAAGAAGCCCAATATTTTATTTATCTGTGTAGACGATTTACGTAAAGAGCTTGGCTGTTATGGTAACACCATCGTTCAAACACCCAATTTAGATAAACTAGCTGCACAAGGTAGTCTGTTTTTTAATCACTACGTACAAGTACCTACCAGTGGGGCTTCACGTGCAAGTATGCTTACGGGCAGACTTCCACGCACACGAGGCGATGTTTCGAACGATGCCTTTCAGCACCGCATAACAGGCAAACCAGAGGGTAAAGCACCCGAAACGATGTTTCATCAACTGAAACGAAACGGTTACTACACCGTAGGGATAGGTAAAATTAGCCACTCGGTAGATGGATACCATTATGGCTATGAGCAACCTGTTAGCGATCATCTAGAACTACCTTATAGCTGGAGCGAAGTAGCTTTCAATGCTGGTAAGTGGGAAACAGGATGGAATGCCTTCTTTGGCTATGCCGATGGTAGCAACCGACAGGGTAAAAAGAAACAGGTTAAACCGTATGATTGTGCAGATGTGCCAGACGAAGGGTATCCTGACGGACTAACGGCACAGTTGGCACAAACCAAACTGCGTGAATTGGCTCAAAAGGATCAACCATTCTGTTTGGCAGTTGGTTTCTTTAAACCACACCTACCACTTAATGCGCCTAAAAAGTATTGGGATTTGTATGATGAAGCTAAAATTCCACTTACGCCTGTTCCTGCAATTCCCACAGATGTAAACAAAGCAAGTTTGCACCCAAGTGGCGAGTTTAACGGCTACCAACTTGGCGATGAGAAGGCTTCACTGGCAAAGCCCGTATCTGATGCGTATGCCCGCAAACTAAAGCATGCCTATTATGCTTGTGTTAGCTATACAGATGCGCAGATCGGAAAAGTATTAGCCGAATTAAAGCGAACAGGTCAATACGATAACACCATCGTTGTAGTATGGGGCGATCATGGATGGCACTTAGGCGATTTGAATGTGTGGGGTAAGCATACACTGTTTGAAACAGCACTCGGAAGTACGCTGATTGTAAAAGCACCTCAAACAAAAAAAGGAGTTAAAAACAACCGCATTGTAAGTTCAATCGATATCTACCCTACATTGATGGATCTATGCGGAATCAATACCGATTATACGCTAGATGGTAAAAGTTTTACCACATTGTTACAAAATCCAGCAGACAAAGCTTGGCACGAAGCAAGCTATGGGTACTTTAATAACGGTATTTCGCTCCGAACACCGCAATATAGATACACACGCTATTTTAGAGAACAACAGCCCAAAGAGGAGCTTTATGAATATGTAACGGATCGTTTTGAGCGTAAAAACAGGATCGAAAAGCAACCCGAAGTAGCCAAAACACTGCTGCCACTTTGGGAAAAAGGAAATACAGGCGTTTATTCTACAAAGTAATCTCACCTGTTTGCATAAAGAAAGAGGCAAAGATGTGAACTATTATCACTAACTTTGCTTCTTATTCAAGTGAATGTTTATGAAAGATATGACAGACGATTTCGATATACGTGAAGATATAAAAGCCGATCAAGCAAGCTCCTCAGTACGCGAACAGCGAAAAGGCGAGAATGAAAAAGAGTATGAGAATGCCCTGCGTCCGCTCTCTTTTGAGAGTTTTAGCGGACAGGAGAAGGTAGTCGAAAACCTACGCGTTTTTGTTATGGCTGCTCGTATGCGTGAAGATGCCTTGGATCATGTACTCTTACATGGACCTCCTGGATTAGGCAAAACAACCTTGTCTAACATCATTGCCAACGAATTAGGTGCTGGCTTTAAGGTTACCTCAGGTCCGGTATTGGACAAACCAGGTGATTTGGCCGGTGTATTAACCTCATTGGAAGAGAATGATGTGCTTTTTATTGACGAAATTCATCGCCTAAGTCCCATCGTAGAAGAGTACCTTTACTCTGCTATGGAAGATTATCGCATTGATATCATGATAGATAAAGGACCAAGCGCACGCTCTATCCAAATAGATCTTGCCCCCTTTACATTGGTTGGAGCAACTACACGTAGCGGACTATTAACAAGCCCTTTGCGTGCACGCTTTGGAATCAATATGCACTTAGAGTATTACGATATGGAAACAATCACCAAGATTGTATTGCGAAGTGCAGCTATCCTATCCGTTCCGTGCGAACGAAATGCAGCCATCGAGATTGCTTCTCGAAGCAGAGGAACCCCGCGTATTGCCAATGCATTACTACGCCGTGTAAGAGATTTTGCACAAGTAAAAGGGTCGGGAAAGATAGATAAAGCGATTGCTTGCTATGCGCTTGAGGCTTTAAACATAGACCGTTATGGATTGGATCAGGTAGATAACAAACTTCTCACTTTAATTATAGATAAATTCAATGGCGGACCTGTTGGTCTCAGTACCATGGCTACCGCTTTGGGCGAAGATGCAGGCACATTGGAGGAGGTATATGAGCCTTTCTTAATCAAAGAGGGATTCATTAAACGCACACCACGTGGGCGTGAGGTTACCGATTTGGCCTATCTACACTTGGGGCGTAAACGCAAAATGACAGCAGAACAGGGTCTCTTATTTGAGTAGTATTATACTTCTGAATTGAATTATTAAGCACGTAAACATGGCAAAAGAGTTGAAGCGGTTGGCTAAAGATACCGCTATTTATGGATTAAGTAGTATTATCGGACGTATCCTTAACTGGTTGCTCGTTCCAATGTATGTACGCGTATTGCAAAGTACGGGAGATTTTGGGATTGTAACCAACCTCTATGCATGGACTGCCTTGCTCCTTATTATCTTAACCTATGGTATGGAGACGGGGTTTTTCCGTTTTATCAATAAAGAGCAGCAAGATCCGCAGCAAGTTTATTCGACAACACTGTTATCTATTGGGACTACGTCAATCCTATTTCTTATTCTAGGACTATCCTTTCTCTCGCCCATAAGTTCCTTTTTAGGCTATGCCGAAACACCAGCCTATGTAGGGATGTTAATCGGTATTGTGGCACTGGATGCATTTACCTCGATCCCTTTTGCGTATCTAAGATATGCAAACAGACCGATTCGGTTTGCCTCCATTAAATTGGTTAATATCTTCTTAACCATTGCGCTTAATATCTTCTTTTTACTCTTATGTCCGTGGCTTTATACACACTATCCGAGCACTGTTTCTTGGTTTTATATACCCGATGCAGGGGTGCAGTACATTTTTGTGTCTAACTTAATTGCCTCATTCGTCGTGTTGTTGATGTTGTATCCGCAACTATCTAATCGTACCTATCAATTTAATAAAGAGCTGTTAAAGCGTATGTTACGCTACTCGTTGCCGATATTAGCGATGGGTGTAGCAGGTGTATTAAACCAAACGGTAGATAAGATAATCTTCCCTTTTCTCTTTAGCGACAGAGCATTAGCCGACGAACAGTTAGGGATATACGGCGCTTGTTTTAAGATTGCTGTGATTATGGTGATGTTTATTCAAGCCTTTCGCTATGCCTTCGAACCGTTTATCTTTGCACAAAACAAGGGGACAGACAACAGACAGGCGTATGCAGATGCGATGAAATACTTCGTTATGCTCGCATTACTCATATTTTTAGGGGTAACATTTTATCTCGACATCATTAAATACTTTGTTTCGCCAAGCTACTATCCAGGGCTTAGGGTGGTTCCGATTGTTATGATCGGAGAGCTTTTCTTTGGGATATACTATAACCTATCACTTTGGTATAAACTAACCGACCAAACACAATGGGGTGCCTATTTCGCTACTTTTGGGTGTATTATTACGGTGGTTATTATTGTCTGCTTTGCTCCTACCTATGGGTATATGGCATGTGCTTGGGCATCGTTTGTGTGTAACTTGATGATGATGGTGGCATCTTATATTATCGGACAAAAGCACTATCCTATTGCGTACGATCTGCGTAGTATTGCTATCTACAGTGGGCTTGCTGCTCTTTTGTATATTGTTGGAACAGAGGTGACCATACAGTCAGAACCGCTCAGAATGCTTTATCGCACGGCGCTGTTGCTTATCTTTGTCGTATTTATGATCCGCCGCGATTCGTTGCTGAAAATAGTTTTAAGACGAAAATAGTTTGAACATATATGCATGTAAGTTAATTCTCTCAGTAACAAACCTAAATTACTCAGAATAAACTATCTTTGCGCTCAATGATTCATTTATATTAGTTGAGTATGGAAAGAAACATGGAGCGAATTAGAATAATCGCTTTTTTTAAACGCAATTTTGACTTACGCCAAGACAAAGCAGACGAAATAGAGACCGTAGAGTCTATTCGTAGTGGTATACAATTTAAAGGAGCCAACCTTTGGGTACTTATTTTTGCTACCTTTATAGCCTCGCTAGGATTAAATACAAACTCTACAGCAGTTATTATCGGAGCGATGTTAATCTCTCCATTGATGGGTCCGATTATGGGATTCGGGTTGGGACTTGGGATTGCAGATTTTGAGATGATTAAGCGTTCGTTTCGCAACTTTATTACGGCAACTATTTTTAGTGTTATAACCTCGACCCTCTACTTTTTAATTACACCCATAAGTGAAGCTCAATCCGAGTTGCTTGCACGTACACAACCGACCGTTTATGATGTGATGATCGCCTTTTTTGGTGGATTGGCTGGTATTGTGGCAAGTTCGACTAAGTCGAAAGGGAATGTGATTCCGGGAGTTGCCATTGCAACTGCTTTAATGCCTCCGTTATGTACGGCAGGATTCGGACTAGCAACAGGTAATTTATACTACTTCTTCGGAGCTTTCTACCTATTCTTTATCAATACGGTGTTTATTAGTTTGGCTACATTCTTAGTAGTTAGACTCCTAAAATATTCGAAAAAACAGTTTGTCGATAAGCAACGTGAGAAGGTTGTTACACGTTATGTTGGTATGATTGTGTTTTGTACGATTGTTCCAAGTCTTTATTTAAGTTATAATTTAGTGCGTACTTCGTATTTTAACGAACAAGTACGTACCTTTGTATCACACGAACTTAATTTCCCCAATACACAAATATTGAGTCGGAATGCCAAATTTAGTGATGAAATTAGTGAGATAAAAGTTATTTTGATCGGACAAGAAGTTCCGCAAATCATGATTGATAATGCGCGTGCTAAACTAGATAAGTTTGGATTAGAGGGCACGCAGTTAACAGTACAGCAAGGATTTGGCGAAAAGGCAACAGATATAAACGAACTCAAAAGCCTTTTGATGAAAGATTTATACAAAAATAGTGAAGCTATTTTACGTACACAATCAGAAGAGATTGATTCGCTTAAAGCCGAGCTTAGTGGTTATAAAAGTTCAACGCTATTCACGGAACGGTTGGTGCCAGAGCTGAAAGTATTGTTCCCATTTATTACAGAAGCATCGTGCTCTAAAACGTATGTAATGAATGTCTCAACGAACCAAATGGAAAATGTTTTGTTGGTTTACTTCCAAACAAATCAAGAATTGAGCGACGAAGAACAGCTAAAAATGAAAGACTGGTTGCAAGCAAGAGGCTCACAACTAGGTGATAAAATAAACAAGGTTAAATTATTAATAGAAAAAGAAAAAACAAAAGAATGAATCGGATGAAAAAAGTTTGGGCACTACTGATGCTCATTATCTCAGTAGGAAGTGTACACGCAGACGAAGGCATGTGGTTACTAAACGAACTGAACAAACAAAATATAGACCGCATGCGCGAACTTGGTTTCGTGTTGCCATATGATAGCTTATACAGCCCAACACAAAACAGTATCTCTGATGCTGTGGTAATCTTCGGTGGCGGTTGTACAGGTATTGCAGCATCAAATCAAGGACTTATATTCACAAATCACCACTGTGGTTTTGGTGCAATTCAAAGTCAAAGTTCTGTAGATCACGATTACCTGAAAGATGGTTTTGTATCGCAAACAATGGCAGAAGAACTTCCTATCCCAGGGTTAAGTGTGAAGTTTTTAAACAAAACAATTAATGTAACAGATCGTATTGTTTCTGAATTAAAAGGGATTACAGACGAGTCGGCACGTATTCATGCTGCTGATTCGATCGCTACATTCCTATGCGATTCGGTAAGTAAAGATCCACTACTTCAAGCAAGTGTAGTGCCTTACTATAACAGCAACGTATATTACATGCAAGTGTATGATGTGTTTAAAGATGTACGTATGGTATTTGCTCCGCCTACAGCTGTAGGTAAATTTGGTGGTGATACGGATAACTGGATGTGGCCACGTCAAACGGGAGATTTCTCTGTATTCCGTGCATATGCAAATGCAGAAAATAAAGCTGCCGAGTATGATGTAAATAATAAACCATACCAGCCACGTTATGTACCTGAAGTGTCACTTCAAGGCTATAAGAACAACGATTATGCAATGACGATTGGTTTTCCGGGTAGTACAGACCGTTACCTCTCTTCGTGGGGTGTAATCCAACGCATCGAAGATACAAATAAACCGCGTATCGAAGCACGTGGTATCAAGCAAGCTATCTGGAAAGAGGCAATGCTTGCAAGCGACGAAGTACGTATCAAATATGCATCTAAATATGCAGGAAGCTCAAACTATTGGAAGAACTCTATTGGAATGAACAAAGGGTTGGCTAAACTGAACGTAATTGAGCGTAAACGCACACAAGAAGCAGCATTAGCAGCTTGGTTAGAAGCCAATCCTGCTAAGAAAGCGATCTACGGAGATGTTTTAAACCTACTTAAAAATGGATACGAACAGAGTAGTAAGTATATAAATTCTGTGACTTATCTTTCAGAAACATTCATTTCAGGTGCTGAAATTATTAAATTAGCACGTGCAGTACAAAGTGTTGACGAAAATCAAACAACCGAAGAGCTTGTTGCTGAACTAGAAAAACGTATAAAACCAATCTACAAAGATTACGATGCAAAAGTAGATCAAAAAGCATTAGCTGCATTGATGAAGCTGGCAAAAGAACGTGTAGATGCTGAGTTCCTACCAGAGGTTTACAAGCAAATTGATAAGAAGTACAAAGGAGATTATAATGCGTATGCGGCAGACCTCTTTAAGAAAAGTGTATTTACAAGCTATGATAAAGTTTTAAAGTTAGCTGAGAATCCAAAGAAATTTGCAAAGCTACAAAAAGACCCAGCTGCAAAGCTTGCTCTTTCTGTAATGGTCTCTTTTGTAGAGCTACAACAATACCTAAACGAGACACAGTTTGATATTGCTAAAGGGGAACGTCTGTTCTTTGCTGCATTGAAAGAGATGTATCCAAATAAAGCGTTACCATCAGATGCAAACTTTACAATGCGTATGAGCTATGGTTCGGTTGGTGGATACCGTCCGTATGATGCTGCCGAGTTTGACTACTTTGCAACACAAAAAGGAATTTTAGAGAAACAAGACCCTACAAGCGATGAGTTTTATGTTCAACCAGAAATACTTGAACTACTTCGTTCTGGAGACTTTGGTCAGTATGGTGAGGGAGAAGATATGAAAGTATGCTTCCTATCAAATAACGACATCACAGGAGGTAACTCTGGAAGCCCTGTATTTGATAAAAATGGACGCTTGATTGGTTTAGCTTTCGACGGAAACTGGGAAGCAATGAGCGGTGATATCGCTTTTGAACCAGCCCTTCAACGTACGATCAATGTAGATATTCGCTACGTACTTTTCATGATAGACAAATGGGGTAAATGCCCTCGCTTGATTGAGGAACTGAAGCTTGTCAAATAACAAGAACAATATATACACAAAAAAGCTCGCTTACTGTTTCAGTAGGCGAGCTTTTTTTATGAATATACAGAACGAAACTAGCGCAAAGAGGATAGAGAGTCGATTTTTATTGTATATTTGTTGCAAATAACTATCTATGGAGATTTACAACGAAGAAGAACTTATTGTTCAATTAAGAAACCCTGAAACACAACGTATCGCCTTTACCGAGGTTGTATCGTGCTATGGTGAAAAACTTTATTGGCAAATACGCAAGATGGTACTTTCGCATGAAGATAGCAACGATATATTGCAAAACACATTTCTCAAGGCATGGAATAATATTGGAAATTTTAGAGGTGAAGCAAAGCTATCTACATGGTTATATAAAATAGCAATAAACGAATGTATTAATTTTCTAAAGAAACAGCGTGCTATAAACAATATATCAATTGATAGTGAAGATTCGTTCTTAGTGGAAAAACTAAACAGCGATCCCTATTTTGATGGAGACGAAGCAGCATTAAAGTTACAGCGAGCCCTTTTAACATTGCCCGAAAAGCAGCGGCTCGTTTTTAATATGAAATATTTCGACGAAATGAAATATGACGAAATCTCAGAGATACTAGGCACCACAGTAGGAGCATTAAAAGCCTCTTATCACCATGCAGTAAAAAAAATAGAGGCCTTTTTAACAGCTGAACTTTAAACCTTTTAGTGAAATGAGAGTCTTAATAATAGGTAGAGGTATATACACAATCAAATAAATTGGATCAAGATGGATATAAATCAAAATAAATTGAATCAATTCAAAGATAAGCAACCATTCAAGTTGCCATCTAATTATATGGAGGGACTTACAGAACAGATCATGAGTAGCCTCCCAGAAGCACCCTTGCAAATAGAACAACCAGTCACGTTAATGACGAAGCTACGTCCATATTTTTATATGGCTGCTATGTTTGCATCGATGGTTTTTGTATTGAAGTTATTGATTGGTGATGCAGCTGTTGATACGCAGCAGAGATTAGACAAAGCCTCCATGTTTACTGCAAAAAATGATGATGTAGCGGATGAGGAGTTCTTAGAATACATCGAAGAACAGTATAATAGTTCTTTATTGAAAGAAGAAGTATACTTTTCTGAGTAATCTGTAATGTAAATTGATATTGTTGAATAATAATGTAATAAAAGGTTGTATGAATAAATTATTTTATATTATATTTGTGGTGTTAACAACAACATTCACTTGGAGTTTAAGTGCGCAAGGAAAAGCGCCAAATCATTTTGATAAAAAAGCATTTATTGAAAAAAGAAATGCATATATAATTGAAGAAGTAGGACTGAGTCCAGAGGAAGCCGCCATTTTTATACCACTATCTAATGAGTTATTAGATAAAAAATATGAGATTGACCGTACTTGCCGTAAATATTTCAGAAGCATCAAAAAGAAAGAGACTCCAACAGACAGTGAATACACTGAAGCTGTTGATTGTTACCTGCGTTCGCAAAAAGAAATTGCAAACTTGGAGCAGGTTTACTATAAGAAATTTAGAAAAATTCTTTCACCTGAGCAGGTGTATAACTATAGATGGGCAGAGATTAGATTTGTACATGAGTTTATGCAGAAGCGAGGAAAAAGGAAATAAAGATATTATTTGTGTTTTTTGTTTAGATTTAGTTTTGGCGTTTAAGTTAAGAGAGGAGAGGCGACGTGAGTCGACTCTCCTCTATATTTTTGTCCACATTCCTCATAAAAAGGCAATTTGCATTACGCTGATAGCGCCGAAGAGATAAGCATATAAATAACCATTCCAATAATATCATTCGTAATAGTTATAAAAGGACCTGTAGCTAAAGCAGGGTCTATATTGAACTTCTCTAAAGTCAAAGGAACTAATGTGCCGAAAAGCGATGCAAACATCACTACAGCAAAAAGAGAGAGTGATACAGAAGCTATAATAACATCATCACCTAAGAAAAAGTAGTTAAATGCAAACACGACCAACGAGATAATACTTGCATTAATAAGTGCTACGATAGACTCTTTTCCCAGCTGTTTCATTGCCTGGTCTGTTTTCAACGAGTTATTAGCCAATCCTTGCACAATAATAGCAGAGGATTGAATACCTGCATTTCCACCTGTTCCACCAATTAATGGAATAAACAGAGCCATTGAAGGGTTCGAAGCCAAATTACCTTCAAATCCACCTAGGATAAATGTATTTCCCAATCCACCAAACATACCAATCAAAAGCCATGGTAGGCGCGCTGATGTTTGTGCGATTACATTATCCGAACTCTCTACATCTTGAGAGATACCCGATGCTAACTGATATTCGCGCTCGTGTTGCTCACGAATTTCATCCATAACGTCGTCAATGGTAATCCGCCCTACTAACCGACCGATACTATCTACTACGGGTAGTGCTACCAAGTCATATTTTTCTATGATCTGACCCACCTCTTCGATACTATCGCTTTCGCGCACCGAGATTGGGTCTTTTTTCATTACGTGACGAATCTTAGATACAGAAGGATTCGTAATCATCTTTTTGAGCGGGAGTACGCCTCGAAGACGATCTTCATTATCTACTACATAGACATAATAGATTTCGTCCATCTCTTCGGCCTGTTTACGCATCTCCTCCATGCATTTAGGCATACCCCAATTCTCGTTAACAACGATCATTTCGGTACCCATCAGTCCTGCCGCAGAGTCTTCGTCGTACTTTAATAGGTCGACGATATCTCCAGCTTGTTCTACATCCTCAATGTGTGACAGAATCTCCTCTTGTCGATCTTCATCCATCTCACGCATTAAATCAACTGCATCATCTGTCTCCATATTGTCGACAAATTGTTTTGCAATCAATTCATTTGGGAGTTCATCCAGTAGCTTTTTACGATCCTCTTCGTCCAACTCCATCAACACATCACCTGCTTTTTCTCCATCTAATAGGAGGTATAGGTAGATGGCTTCTTCGAGTTCAAGGTCTTGGTATAGTTCAGCAACATCAGCTGGATAGAGGGCTTTGAGTAAGGCTAATGCCGCAGCATCATCCTTTAACTCAATTACTCGTCTGAGGTTCTCTATATATTCTTTTGTGAAATCAAGCATACGCATTAGTTTTTAAAATACTACTACTACTCTTAAATACTACAAATCAATAGCATCAGCTGTTCGACAAATAACCTCTTGTGGAAGGCTTGTTTGTCCTGTTGCTCTTAGGTGTTTATCTGTAATTAATGTTAGGTCGATAAACTGCTCAACAGATAGTTGCTCTGGGCGGAGGTTAAAGATTGGCAATGCATAATCTTCACAATCTTTTCCGAGCAGCGGCTTCATGGAGTTGCGCAATGTTTTGCGTCGTTGATTGAACGATGTTTTCACTACAGCTTTGAAAAGTTTTTCGTCACAACCTAAAGAGGTTCTGCTATTTCGTGTCATACGAATCACAGCACTTTTTACTTTTGGTGGTGGATTGAAAACGGTTTCACTTACAGTGAATAGGTATTCAAGGTCGAACCACGCTTGTAATAATACACTTAGAATACCATATTTACGGCTACCAGGTCCTGTTGTGATACGTTCGCCCACCTCTTTCTGGATCATACCAGAACAGCATGGGATTTTATCTTTGAAGTCTAATACTTTAAAAAATATTTGACTTGAAATATTATAGGGATAGTTTCCGATAACGCAAAACTGTTGATCTGGAAATAGTTTGTTTAGATCCATTTTCAGAAAGTCGTCCGCAATAATACGTCCATCTAACTGAGGGAAATTTTGTTCTAAGTAATCTACAGACTCTAAATCGATCTCTACAACAGAAAGGTCGTGCCCATCTGCTAAGAGGTATTGTGTTAACACACCCATTCCTGGACCTATCTCAAGTACAGGGATGTGTTTATATGCTGATAATGTGCCAGCAATTTCTTGAGCGATCGTCAAATCCGTGAGGAAGTGCTGCCCTAATCCTTTTTTCGGTTTTACCAATTTCATCCACTTAACGGTGTAAAAAGGTTATTATTAAAAATATATCTTTTATCCTTACAGATAATACAAAAGTAGTACAAATTATTCAGACCACTTCTACTATCAGTGCCACATACTTTGATATTAAGCACTTTCATCTATATAATATGCAAAAGAGGGTACCCTTTTGGGGTACCCTCTTCAAATTATATCAGTTAAAACTTACTTTCTGTATGTTTTTTTACGATCTGAAGAGTCTTTTCTCCAGCCTTTATCTGCACCTTCGCTGCTGCTACTGCTGCTGCTTCCGCCACGGTAACCGCCACGGTCGCTAGATGATCCACCACGGTAACCGCCGCGATCTCCACCACGGTCACTAGATGATCCACCACGGTAACCACCACGATCTCCACCACGGTCGCTAGATCCACCGCTACGGCCTTTATAGCCACCACGATCACTAGATCCACGGAATCCACCACGGTCTCCACCGCGATCTCCACCACGTGAACCACCACCTGATGGTTGTGCAATCTCTACAGAGATACGACGACCTTCAAACTCAATTCCTTTCAAGCTACTGATTACTCTGTCTGCCTCTGGAGTTTCTACTTCAAAGAAAGAGAAGTTACTCAATAGGTCGATTTTACCAATTTGTACCTTTCCAGATACATTTTCATTGATTAAATCAATTAATTGATTTGGGAATAAGCCTTCAGCTTTACCAACGTTGATAAACATACGAGAGAATCCTTCTTGTGAAGCACGACCTGTACCACGACCTCCACGGTCGTCGCGATCATCACCTCTACGACTTGCGTCTACAGATTGGATTTCGTTAGCATCTTTATAGTAGTCGATCAAACGGTTAAATTCAAGAGAAACAACACGTTTGATGATGTCTTCTTTGTCTAACCATTCTAGTTTACGATAGATAGCTGCCATGAATGGCTCAATCTCTTGTTCGTCAACTTTTACTTTTTCGATTTTGTCAACCAGACTCAACAATTGTTTCTCACAGATTTCAGTACCTTTAGGCATCTCTCCTGCTTCGAATTTCTTGTTTAAGATTCTTTCTAGTTCACGAATTTTTCCTTTTTCTTTGATGTGACAGATTGCAATCGAGATACCTGTTTTACCTGCACGTCCAGTACGGCCGCTACGGTGTGTATAAGATTCGATTTCATCTGGCAAACCATAGTTAATAACGTGTGTTAAGTCCGTTACATCTAATCCACGTGCTGCTACGTCGGTAGCAACTAAGATTTGAATGGTTTTTTGACGGAACTTTTGCATTACGTAGTCACGTTGTGCTTGGCTCAACTCACCGTGCAATGCATCAGCGCTATAACCATCTTGAATTAATTTATCAGCAATCTCTTGGGTCTCTTTACGCGTGCGGCAAAAGATAATACCATAGATGCTTGGATAAAAGTCAGCAATACGTTTCAAAGCAAGGTATTTATCACGGGCCTGAACCATGTAATAAACGTGCTTGATGTTTTTATTTCCTTCGTTTTTGTTACCAATAACAATCTCTTTCGGGTTTTTCATGTACTTTTTCATGATGCGTGCAATACCTTGAGGCATTGTTGCAGAGAAAAGTAGCATGTTGCGAGACTCTGGAACTTCAGCTAAGATAGCATTGATGCTATCAGTAAAGCCCATGTTAAGCATCTCATCCGCTTCGTCCATAATCACATTGGTTACTGTGCTCAAATCAACCGTTTTGCGGTTCATAAGGTCCAATAAACGTCCTGGTGTAGCAACTACTACATGCACACCACGCTTCAATGTTTTTATTTGGCTATCGATACTTGATCCTCCATATACTGGAAGCACTTTCAAGTTGTTAATATACTTAGAGTAATCGTTCAAATCATCCGCAATTTGCAGACAAAGTTCTCTGGTTGGACAGAGGATTAGAGCTTGAGGATGGTATTTGCTTACGTCAATCTTTTGCAAGATTGGAATTCCGAAAGCCGCAGTCTTTCCTGTTCCTGTTTGCGCTAAAGCAATTACATCATTGTCTTCTCCTAATAAGATAGGGATTACCTCTTCTTGGACGGGCATGGGCGCTTCGTAGCCCATTTCTTGTATCGCCTTCAATATGGAAGAGGCAACACCTAATTCTTCAAATGTTTTCAAAATAATGATAAGTAATTATGTATAAATAATTTCGTTGCAAAGGTAGGTATAAAAAACGGTTCCTTTTAGTAAAGCATAAGCTCTTTTAGTTGTTCCTGTTTTTTTGTAGTAAAGTTTAACTTTTCTACCAAGTATTTGTCTACAGAACCGTATTCTTTTTTTATTGTACTTAAAGCAATTTCTAAATAATGCTTATTTGCTGTGAGCAACGTTGTAATTGTCTCTTGTATATCTGTGTTGTAGCGACGCGCTGTAGGCACCGCTCTGTTTAAGTCTACATATTCATTTGAACTCATGTAGTCTTTAAATATTCTATCCTCTGGGACTCCCAAGGCGTAGAGTATCAATGCTATGCAGAATCCTGTACGATCAATTCCTAAAGAGCAATGGATCAATAGAGGATAATTGGATTGACTGATTAGTTGATCAAAAACTTGAGCGTATGCCTCATTTTGCTCTTCGACAAATTTCACATACTCATCTTGTATATAGAGTAGTGCATCTCCTTTTTTGATTTTTCCTGCATGTAATTGTTGCTGGATATAAGCAGAATCGCCCATTGTAATGGGTATGCTTACATAATTTGGAGCTTTATATACATTTGACTCGCGCGTTTTCTCATTCTGCGAGCGTAAGTCTATAATTGTTTGTAAACCAAGATTTTCTATTCGATACAGATCAATAGCATGTATCGCATCTAAATGACCCGAACGGAAAATATTACCCCATTTTACCGTACGCCCATCTTTAGTAATGTAGCCTCCAATATCGCGAAAGTTTTCTACATTATCCGTGTCTACTTTACGAGCTCCTACAATTTCTTTGTTTTTGCCATTAAACGTAAGTAAAAAATATTTACGTGTAACATTATCTACTGTAATGTATTTGGTGATACCTTCCGACACATCAACAATGCCAACAGGACTCTCTTCATCAAAATAATCAGGTACATCTGATACGTACATACGCATAGAACCTGGGATTTGTGGAAAAGTTTCCCACTTAATCACATAGTTCCCAATATCGTCTCTCAAACAAACTGTTCGAATATCCGTCATGGTGGGTGTTGCACACGAGCACATCACAGAGAGACCCGCAAAGAATGTAACTGTTTTTTGAATCATTCCATCAAGTTGATAATTTGCAAAGGTAATACAATAGAAAGGTATCTGTTTAATGCATTAATAATCTTTAATAAATGAATGAATATTTTTCGAGATAAATGGTTTGGTTAGGAGGATAGGAGATCGTATTTAGACACTTATATATAAGTGTTTTAACGGTCTGTTTTATTGTGATGTTGATATTTATAAAAAACATATATATGTTATTGATATGCTATCAATCGGGTATCGTTGGTAACGAATACCAGCTCTACCCGATTGATAATATAGTTCTATTCTTTCGCGCTTTGTTCGCGTGAAACTGTTCCAAGATATCCACCATGGTGGCGTTTTGAGTACTCTGTATAGGTGAAATTGATGCGTTTCATGGTTCCAACTACCAATAGATCACCAATAACTGTCATTACGGTTGTAGAAGTTGTAGGTGTAAGTCCTAACGAACAAACTTCTGCAGGAGCTCCTGTTGGAAGACAGATTGTAGCCTCTTGTGCTAATGGGCTTTCGGGGTCGCTGGTGATAACAATAAACTGCATATCTGCATGGAATCGGCGAGCAAGCAAAACTAACTCAAGCAGTTCTCTTGTTTTTCCTGAATTGGAAATAAGCAACATAATATCGTTCGCACACAATACGCCAAGATCTCCATGCTGTGCTTCACTTGGATGTAAAAAGAATGCAGGTGTACCTGTAGAGCTAAAGGTTGTAGCTATATTAGATGCTATCTGCCCCGCTTTACCCATACCACTGGTAATTAATTTACCATTTTTATTTTGCACCTGTTCAACAATTAGTGATATTGCTTCATCATAATTGGAAGAGATTGGAATATTTAATACAGCTTGCGCTTCTTGTTGAAGGATAGCGACGATTTCTTCTTTTAGCATATATACTTTATTTATTTTTGTCAATTAAATGATTTACAAAAGTATTTATTTTAATTTTGTCTTCATATTAAAAAGAGATAAAAAATGGTACATTATCAATCATACATATTATCCAACGGACTTAGACTGATTCACCTCCCTGATGAGTCTCCTGTTTCATACTGTGGCTTCGCGATTAATGCAGGTACACGAGACGAGGCATCTAATGAGTTTGGTGTTGCCCACTTTGTGGAACACATGTTATTCAAAGGGACACAAAAGCGAAATGCATCCTATATTCTAAACCGTATGGAGCAGGTTGGGGGAGAATTAAATGCCTATACCTCTAAAGAGGAGACTTTTGTATATTCTGTTTTTATGGAGCAGCACTTTAAACGCTCGTTCGACTTATTAGCAGAATTGCTTTTTCAATCTATATTTCCTGAAAATGAAGTTGAAAAAGAGGTTGATGTTATTTTGGATGAAATTAATTCATACAAAGATAGCCCCTCAGAGCTTATTTTTGATGAGTTCGAAAACTTGCTTTTTCAAGGGCATGCTTTGGGGCATAATATTTTGGGAGATGAAGCAAGTTTAGAAACATTCACTTCTGAAAGCGGACAATCGTTCGTAAACCGATACTATACACCCGATAATATGCTGTTTTTCTCTATGGGGCGTATCCCTTTTAAGAAGGTGATTGCGATGGCAGAAAACGCTTTAGGGAATATTACGCTTCCGAAGGCTGAACAAAAACGTGTAGCTCCAATCAACAGAGATCCTTTTCTTATTAAGGAGATTAAAGATACACACCAAGCGCATGTATTGTTGGGTGGTTATTCGTATGGTATGTACGAATTAAATCGCATGGGATTATTCTTATTAAATAATATTTTGGGCGGACCTGGCATGAACAGCCGACTCAATTTATCACTGCGTGAACGCAATGGAATTGTTTATAACGTGGAGTCAAGCATAACATCCTATACGGATACTGGTTTGCAGACGATCTACTTTGGTACTGATCCAAAAAACACCAATAGAGCAATTCAGCTAGTAACCAGAGAGTTGAATAAGCTTTGCGACGTAAAGCTTAGCACCAGCCAACTAGCTGCAGCAAAGAGACAACTTATGGGGCAGTTGGGTGTGTCAAGTGATAATAAAGAGAGTACATTTTTGGGAATGGGAAAGAGTTATTTACACCACAATAGATTTGATTCATTAGAGGAGGTATATAAAAAAATAGAATGTATCACTTCGGAACAGTTACTTGATGTTGCAAATCAAATTTTTGATCCAAAAAAGTTATCTAACCTAACCTATTATTGATTTAGGTTTTGCTAGGAATTTAAATCTTCTTAGCGCAATAATTTTATTACGTCCCTAAAAAAGCAACAACGCTTTTCAGTAATAAGAACAGAAGATAGACACTCAAGTACAGTTTATTACAAAAAAAACTGCAATGTTTTAACGCAAAAGCCGTAATGTTTTACCCTAAAAGCCGCAATGTTTTTAGGGTAAAACATTGCGGCTTTTAGGTATAAAGTATGCGGGTAATTGGTCGTTGAGAAATAGACGCTGTCTTTCTCCTCACAGACACTTGTCTTTGGAGCGGAATACAACGTGTATTCGGATAAAGACACTGTCTATTATTAGGTATCCGCAACAAT
>CAMQTD010000033.1 GCA_947036995.1 uncultured Parabacteroides sp. | reverse complement strand
TTTCGGACCTTTAAACTTTTTACCTTGTTCGTCTATCCATTTACCTTTGGGTAATTGTACGGTACGGCTTGTTCCTTTTGTTGTCATTGGAGCGACCATATAGGTGTCGCCTAGCATAAACTGATCTTTACAATCAATAAATCCTTGTTTTGGAAAAGCATATTCCATGTGTTGAAGAATTGGTTCGCCTGTTTGAGCAGAATTTTTTGCTTGTGCGAGAATATACGCACCCATTGTTTCGTGTAAGCGAGCATAATCTGCACAAATAGCTAGGTTCTCTTTGCTTAGGATTCGCCAAGGTGCTACCGAAAATTGCATCATAGGCATCATTGCATGGAGCTGACTTGAACGGACAATTAGCTCTTGATCAAATTGATCTGGTTTAATGTTTAGAAAAGAGGAGAATTGCCCTCCACCGATTAAGTCGGGACAGGTATATAAATGCCCCATTAAACCAGCTGCTGCCATATCCGGAATTAATAATCCGCAAGCGTTCCACGAATAGTCTTTATCGCCTAAACGTTGTACAAGTGGAGTTCCTCCAAGTTTCCACGAAGTACGCAATTCGTTAAACGGAAAATCTAATCCGACTTCTGCCCATTTTTGTGCATATACATTTGTATTTGCTTTAGGATCATGGAAGGTATAGTCTCCTAACATATATGAAACATCACCTGCATCAAATTTGAATCCATCAATTCCATATTCAGTCTGCATTTTGCGTAGTAGACCTTTAAAATGCGCCATTGCTTCAGGGTTCGTTGTATCGTAACTGGCACTCACACCGTTCCACCAAGTAATCATGGCAGGTTGTCCTGTTTTTTTATCTTTCAATAAATATCCTTTCCCTTTTAACCAGCGATATTCGGGACTATCGGGAGAGACGAATGGGCATATCCAAACCATTACTTTAAAGCCCTTCTCATGTAGTTCGCTGGTCATCGCTTTCGCATCAGGGAACTTCTCAAGTTTGAATTCAAAGTTACCATAATACTTTTGCCAGTTATCATCAATCATAAAAACGCCAGTAGGGAAATTATGTTCCAACACCTTATTGGCATAGGTTAATATATCTGCTTGGTTCTGATTGTACATTAGCTCAATCCAAGTGTTATATTGAGGTTTAGAAAAAAACATTTCGTCAGGGAGTGTACCTGTAGGAGGGAAATGTTTTTGCATTGCCATATGGTAAGCATCTCGCAGTGTAGCGCCTGCTTGAATAGCTTTCACTGTTTCGTAGTCTGAGGTGATTTCCATATTTCCACCTTTCATCTGAAACGTAAAAGGGTTCTCACTCCAAATATATCTTCCTTCAGAAGATAGCATCAAAGGGACCACTTGATTATTCAGGTTATCCTTGCTTAAATCGTATGCCCGTTTCATATCTTGCTGAAAAGGCATTTGTGAACCAAGAGCAACAAGCCCTCCCCACCATTTTTCACCAGGAAGACTTTTTATTTCCGTTTTAAATGGTGTAGTTGCCGACATATAAGCCGACAAAAATAGTAATGCTGTGATAAGTAAGTGTTTCATGTATTAATAAGTTTCAAAGTATTCAATTTTATTTTTGTTTCATCAGCTCAGAACCCTTCAAAAGAAGTTTTCTACTCCGAATGATTTGATAGCGATACACCAAGCAGGCAGTAATAAAGTATACACCTGTTTGAATCCACAATACATGATATTCGAAAGCGACTTCATTCAGTGTAGCACCCATGCTATTGATGGCAACAAATCCTTGTACGCCCGCCGTTGATGGGAATGCGTAAGCAAGTATGCGCCAAAATCCATTGATGGAGTGCATAGGCCACGATACGCCCGATATAAAGAGTAGAATTACGGATGTAAATACAAAGAGTAACATCGGTGCTTCTCTACTAATTACAAAGCCAGAAAGTGTGATCGAAAAGAAGATGCAGGCAAAAAGATAGGGCAATACAAATAATCCTAATGTACCTATATCTACATGTTGAGGCAGATCAAATAGTGCAGGAACAATGATAAGTACCCAACAACAAGTTAAAATATAGAGGATAATATATGCCAACGACTTACCTAAAACAATGCGCAACGTTCCGTGATAGTGCTTGCTTATAGGTACCAATGTATGGAATCGATTCTTCTCGCGTGCAGTACCTCCCAACATACAAATACCTAAAATCAACGTCTGTTGAATAACCAAAATCAAGATGGCAGGCAGAATAAAACTTCCAAAACCATTAGCAGGATTAAACATTGCAACCGACTCATAAGGAATTGGATTAACCGCAATCTTACCCTCCTCACGTGTGGTTGATGGGTGTAGGGATTGTACCATCTCTTTCCCAAAATCGAATGAAGCCTCTGTTGCAGCAATCAGGTAGTTTTTGTAGTACAGCAAACAACTCATATCTGAATAGAGCGATACCGTAGTTCGCTTACCAGTATGGATATCACTGCTAAAGTTGCTTGGGATCTCAAGTATACCGTATGCCTCTTTCCTGTCTAATCTATCTTTAGCTTCGTCCATGTTATTGGCATAGTATACCACGTCAACATCGGGTGTTCCGTTGATGCGTCGAATAAACTCACGACTACTTTGTGTATCGCAGTGATCTACCACAACAAGTTGCGCCTCACGCACCACCTCATTGTTGTATATCAAACCATACAATACAGGATAGGCAAAGGGAACAAGGAAAAAGAATATCATCACCCCTGAATCTTTGAAGATCAGGTTTAATTCGCTTTTCCATATATAGCATGTATCTTGTATCCCTTCTTTTATAATGTGTAATAAATTCATTGCTTTAGGATGTATCGTTTAGGAAATATATATTTAGGGAATATAGTTGAAATAAAGTAATGCACGTTTTAAATTACGCCCAACAAAGAGTGGTAATAGCATAAAGGATGCTAAAATCACATACTCAGTCCATGTGTAATAGAGTGCACGACCATTCAATGCTTGATCTACATAAATCAAGAAATAGTGTCGCAGAGGAAACAGTTCCGACAAGGCTTGTAGGGGAGGATACATTGCTTTTACAGGAAATGTGAAACCCGTAATTGAGAATGCGACCATACCAAACAGACTAGCAAAACTAAGTCCTAAACGTAACGTAGGCAGTACACCAATCATAAATACCCCCATTGCTTGCGCAGCCAAAACGAGCAGCACCATCGCTGCAACCATTGGTAGCCAACCACTCTGGAGTGGAAAGGAGGATACGCCGTATAGGATATATGTGATACTCAATCCTACCGTAGTAAAGATAACCGTATGCGGTAGTAACTTACCAAGCAGCGCTTTTAGCAAAGAGTTTCCGCTCTGTTGTAGCCAGTCGCGAGAGGTGCCTAATTTGATTTCGTTTCCGATACTAAAAACCGTTACTAAGAATATCATCAACTGTAATATTCCCGGAATAATGATATTATTGAGGTAAACCGAATAGTTAAGCCACGGATTACCAAGCGTAACAGTATCGATGGAAATTGGTTGTAGCTGTCCCATAATTTGAGACTCTGTTTGTCCTTTAGCCAGACCTACCTGCAACCCAACCGATCCACCAGCAAGCACGGAGATCGTTTTCATATCGCGAAATAACAGCGACCCTGCAATCAAAGAGGCGTTATTTGTATAGAACGATAGTTTCGGCTGTTTGCCCTGTGCAGCAAGGGTGGCAAAATCTTTTGGAATGCGATAGATTCCATAAATTGAGCCGCTTTGCATCTCCTTGCGTGCCTCCTCAAAAGAGGCGGTGCGTACGGTAACTGCTGTCTGCCCAAATGCATCAAGCTGGCGAATTAATCCCCGAGAGGTACTGCTGTTATCTAAATCGACAACAGCAATGGGGAGTTCGGTCGGCAACCCTTCGTCCATCAAGGTGATAAAGAATAGCGCACTGAATAGTGGAGCAAATACCATACTGAAGAGATAGATCGGACGTGCGCTAAGCTGTCTCATTTCTCGTTTGGCAATGTTCCAAATCCTATTTTTGCTTGATTGTTGCATAGTCATATATTATTTCTTTTTGAGAATAACAGACATTCCTGGGCGAAGTCCTTCAACTGGTGTAACTGGGCGAGCACGCACTTCGAATGTTTTCGTATCGTACTGTCCTGTTGTTTTGGTCGCTTTCCAAACGGCATACGACCCCATATCTTTAAGAAAGTACACCTTCAAAGTAACCTCTTGATTATTCAGCGCAGGGATAAATGCTGTAACTTCGTTGTTTACCTTCATATCGCCAAGCATATCTTCGCGTACGTTAAAGGTAACCCACATATCGTCAAGGTCTACAATATTCATAATTGGAGCACCGCTACCAACTAATTCGCCTACTTGCGGGAAACATTCGCTTATCTGACCTGTGATAGGAGATACTAAAGCAGCTTCGCTTGTGTATGATGTTACTTCGGCAACTGCACCTTTAGCACGTGCTACCATGGCTGCAGCCATAAGTTTATCTTCTCTCTCAGCACCTGCTTTTGCCATAGTGTATTGAGATTTGGCAGCCTTTTCTGTTGCTTGCATCGCTTTGTAGTTTGCAAGCACTTCGTCGTATTTCTGTGTCGGAACTACACCCTTAGCGTGTAAGTTTTTGATTCTGTTATACGATTTCTCGGCAATCTCTAATCCAGCTTTCGCTTTTTGCCACATCTCGAAGGCACCTGTAATAATTTCGGTACGTGCCCCTTTGAGTGCTTTTGCATCTTGTGCTTGTGCTGCACTTTGTGCTGCTTCGGCTTGTTGTAGTTTAGCCCATACTGCAGGGATGTGTATGTATACAACGGTGTCGCCTTTTTTTACATTATCGCCTTCAGCGAATGTATATGCTTCAATACGTCCAGGTACCATGCCCGATACGCGTACTTCGGTAGCCTCTGCTTGCCCCATAATAATAGGTTCGGCTGGTTTTAAAAGAATAAATCCTGCTACTGCTACGATTCCAATTACAACAACTACGGTGATAAAAGCCAACATCATATTGTTGATAGAAAATCCTTTCTTCTCGCTCATTTTATTTTATTTTTTAATTTGTTCCTAATGTGCCCATGGCCTTTGTTAAATATACCTCTGTTAGTTTTGCTTCGATTTGAGCATCGATTAAGCTAGCATGTGCCTGCATCCAAGCAGTTTGTGCTTGCATAAGGTTGATGGTTGGGATTACACCCTCTTCGAAACCTAATGTGGCATAGCGTAAGTTTTCGTCGGCACTACGCATATTGGATTGCGAGGCGTTCAGTTTCTTTTCTGCCTCGTTTACTTTATATACTGATTGATTTACTTGTAGTTCGATCTGCTCTTGTGCATGTTCTAGTTCTAGTTGTTTGATATAACTTTCGGCACGGGCAGCATTCTTTTTAAACGAATTTTCTACCCATCCAGAGATAGGTACTTTTAGGATAACGCCTACGTTGAACATGCCTGCAAATTCGTTTTTAAATCCGTTGAATGAATTCGGATTGGTAACAAGATAATTTGCAGCAATGGCTAAACTAGGAAGCGCTTCGGAGCGGATAATCGTCTCTTTCTTCTGGTATATCTTGAGTGCATAGTCGAGGCTTTTTAGTTCGCTTCGGTTTGCCAATGCCTCTTCAATATTTGTAGAGATTGCTCTTTGGGGTGTGCTTGTTAGTTCTTTGATATTCTCGTCGGCAAGGGTAAACGATGATTCGAGTGGTAAGCCACACAGTTGAGCCAATAACATGCGCACTAAACTGAGACCGTTCTCAACTTTTGTTTGTGTCATTTGTGCCTCATTTAGTTTTACTTTTACCGAGAGTCCATCCGCTGCGGTTGCAACGCCTTCGCTGATGAGCAGTTGCACATTGTTATCCATCTTTTGTAGTAGCGCAACGTATGAGTCTGCTAACTTTTGTTTGTTAACGAGTGAGACCACTTGCCAATAGGTTTCGTCCGTTGTATAGATTACATCTTTCAGCTTTGTGTTGTGCATACTTTCGGCTAACGCTTTGGCATAACGCGTAATTTGATTGTAGGCAATAATTTTACCACCCATATAAACGGGCTGAATCAAAGAGATATCGGCAGCCCAAACGTTTTGAATATCTAATTCTGTAGCATGTTTTATTTTATCTGTAACACCTTGAATGAGTCCGCCAACGGGCGCACCAATAGCAGGCGGAAGTTTTCCGAGCAGAGCGCCTACTTGTCCCATAAGAGGAGTGAGATCACTATAGTCTACCAATTGAATATTTTTACCATTATACATATACGTTCCCATTGCAGATAATTGAGGGAAGTATTTGGTAGTGGCAGCTTTGCGTTCGTAATCAGCAGCTTTTATTTTTTGCTGATTCATCTGAATCTCTTTATTGTTTTGAATGGCTAAATTCCTGCATTGCTCAATAGTAAGCACCTCTTGCGCAGCTACTACCTGCGTGATACAGCAGAGTGAAAGTAATAAAAAACGTTTCATACTTTATTATTCTTATTTATCGATTTTGTTTCTCAATTGAATGATGTGCAAAGATAATCAATTTATTAAAACGTGATATTAGGATTTACAATATACTTTTTTGTATTTCTTAGTCTGAATAGCTCTCTTTTGATATGTAATAACACGTAATAGAATATAAAATAGACGTAAACTGTGTTAAAATTACGCTTCGTTATGTTACTGGAATGTATTTACTTATATCTTTGGGGTGTAGTCAGTATAAATATATTGCAATTTACAATGAAATCAATATAAACGACCCTTTGATAATACGATTATGAAAAACATTAATTTTATTAGTCTATCTATTTTATCTATCTTTTTGAATAGTTCTTGCTCTCAAAACCCAGAGCCCTGGATTGATGATGAAGCTGAAAAAGGTAATCAAGTAAGTGTAGGTCTTAAATTTAACTCTTTTAATGCAGAAGAGCCTTCCGCACCAGCAAAAGAGGCGAACTGGACACACATTGTTTCTATCTTTCAAAATAATGCAGATGAGAGTAAGGATTGCATTTCCTATAAAAAGGCAGACAATGCCAAAGGTGTTGATTCCTTCTTGTTATCTCCTGCAGATTATACTCTTGCCGCATTTGCTATTAGTGATATTAATGCTGTAATTTTACCTGATATAGAAAATACTGCAGACTTTCTTTCAACCAGCAACATATCAATTAATCCTGAAAGTCAAACGCCTGAAATTGTTTATACAGAGAAGCTTATAAGTGTTTCAGAAGCCAGCGTAATCGAAATTAAACTTACTCGAATTGTAGGACAATTAGCTATGCGACTAACCAATGTTCCAACAACTCCAGTAGTTGATCGTATAGTTGTTGAAATACCACAATTATACGATGCATTCTCCTTCGATGGAAAATATAGTGCTTCAACACAAAGTAATAATCTTACCTCTAAGTCTATTCTTTTAAAACGAGATCCAGGTAAAGATACATATTCTAATGTATACGATAAAGAAAATAATGTAACAGCAGGAACTATTTTAATGCCCTCTATTGCAGAAGATAATATGCTTGAATTATATTTAACATTGCATTATGAAGATAAAACGATACGTAGATTAAAAACAAATACATATGCTAAAATAAAAGCTAATACACAACTCAAAATCAATGCATCACTATCCAATACACCTGCACAAATAGTCACAAAATTTTCTTATGCACCATGGAGCGAAAAAATAGATTCTGTTGATATTTCATTCCCTTTTGATGATGATTTGAGTGGGATAATTGAGGTAGATCCAAAAGCACCCATAGGCACGTTAATTAGAAATGGGATCGTATTCAGTCCTGGTAAATTGGTCAGCATCGATACACCATCAGATACGTTAACATGGAATGGTGCAAATAACTGGGCAATTGCTCGGGGTACAAATTGGAAAATACCAACTATTGACGAATGGAACGAAATTGAAAATGTGTTAGGTACACTCAGCAAAAGCTTAGATACAATACAAAATAGTGAGCCTTTTGTTGTAAAACATAAATATTGGACTGAGTCCGAATTTGCAGGGAGACCAGGAGGTAAAGCAATACATATCATAGAAGATACATCTGGAAAATATTGGACTCGTAATGAAAGAAGACACAGGGTTAGAGCTATATATGTGGCACCGTGATATCGATATTTGACTAACTTAATATAATTGTAATTGAAAGAGATCGACTAAAGGGCTAATAACAGCTTTTAGTTGATCTTTTTCTTATTTCCCCCTCTCTTACAAATAACGTTAAACACATAAACAATCCTTAGAAAACTTTTGAAACTTTGAAAGTTTTTCAATTCCTTTGCAAAAGAAATTGAAAACAATAGATGGAACTAAGAGAACGAATACTTGAAGAGTCTGCACTTTTATTCTTTGGACGAGGTATTAAAAGCGTAACAATGAATGATGTTGCAAATCATCTCGGCATATCAAAGCGAACATTGTACGAGGTATTTAAAGACAAAAATGAATTGGTAACAGAATGCGTAGAACGTATTCTGTCCGAATCTCAATCAAAAGCGATGGCGCACTTTGATAAGCATGAAAATGTTATACAAGGATTCTTAGCCATGTATGAAGAGCATCTCAAAAATATCAGCAAGGTGAATCGTACTGCCGTGCGCGATTTAATTAGATACTATCCTCAAATATACAAAATCGCACAATCCAATGCAGTAGCTATAGGTAAGATATATGAATCAGTGCTTCATAAAGGGATTGATATGGGCTATATTCGAAAAGATATCAATGTAGAGATTGTTGTAGAACTGTTTCAATCTCAAATCAGAATGGTGATGGAAGACGATTATTTTCTATACATCAAGTACCCCCTCTCTGAATATATGGAAAATATTATCATGAGTTTTATTCGTGGAATATCTACCGAACTTGGAATATCAAATATAGAATATTATATCAACAATCGTGAAATTAAAAACAAACAATAACGTCATGCACAAACTCGTAATGATTAGAAGATTGATCGGATTGTCATCTGTAATCCTCTTATTTCCCTCTATCATCTGCTCTCAAGAAAATAAAGAGATAAAGATAGACCTTAACAAAGCAATTGAAATAGCGCTGAGCGAAAACCCAACCATTCAAGTAGCCAATAAGGAGATCGAAAAAAAGAAGTATGCTAAGAAGGGTGCATATGCTCCCTTGTTTCCTCAAATTAATATTTCGGGAGATTACAACCGAACATTAAAAAAGCAGATGATGTATATGGATGGCGCCTTTGGTGATATGCCTGGAGGTGAAGCACCTGAAACGGATGCTCCAGCAATGGATCCAAGTAAAGGTATTGAGGTAGGGCGTAATAATAACTGGACAGTAGGGGCTAGCTTCTCGCTTCCAATTGTAGCACCAATCTTATGGAAAAGCCTTCAAGTATCTGCCATTGATGTCGAATTAGCCGTTGAGGCGGCTCGTTCATCTAAAATATCTATGGTAAACCAAGTGAAGAAAGGATTCTATGGTGTACTACTAGCACAAGACTCTTACACCGTATTCAAATTAAGCTACGACAATGCCATGCTTAACTATGTAGACGTAAAGCAAAAGTATGCACAAGGTTTGGTTGCAGAATATGATTTAATCAGAGCTGATGTACAAGTTAAGAACATCGAACCCAACCTATTTCAAGCAGAAAATGCACATACGCTTGCACTATGGAGACTAAAAGCACTACTTGGTGTTGACTTAGAGCTGAATATGCAATGTGCTGGTAGTTTAACAGATTTTGAAGCTGATATGTATGCCAACTATTTAGCTACAGACACTTCTTTGGTAAACAATACGGATTTAAAACAGATCGACCTGCAAAAAGATATGTTAGGAAAAACCCTTCAGATGCAAAAGTTTGAATACCTTCCTACGCTTTCACTATCGGGTGTATATCAATACACATCTATGAATAATGATTTTAAATTCAGTACCTATCAATGGAATCCTTACTCTATGGTAGGCGTTAAATTGAATATTCCAATCTTTGCAGGCGGATCTCGTAAGCATAAGATTGCCCAAACGCGTGTATCAATAGAGCAGATACAACTACAGCGCGAAGATTTAAACCGTAACCTGCAGCTTGCCGTAAAACAGCAGATGGATAATATGAATACTTCGGTCAAGCAGTTTTCTGCCAGCCAACAAGCCGTGAAGCAAGCAGAGCGAGGCAATTTAATTGCCCAAAAGCGATACGAAACCGGTGTAGCTACACTGCTCGAACTCAATGATGCAGATTTGTCGCTAACCCGTGCCAGACTCACCTTTAATCAATCAATCTTTGATTACATGGTTGCAAAAAGCGATTTAGAAAAAACTTTAGGAGAACAAAAATAAAACGATATAATGAAAACAAATCAACGCATTAAGCAAAGTGCTTTATTCCTTTCTATCGCTTGCATGACTGCTTGCGGAGCTTCCGAAAATAAAACGGAAGATAAAGCTACCGAAACAGTAACTGCCACAGTTAGCAAACCAAAGGTACGTGTCGAAACAATCAAGACAGGTCCTGTAGATCAATTTTCTACCTTTACAGCTACACTCGAAGCGGATGTAGTGAACCGCATTGCCCCTTCACGTATGATGCGTATCAAGAAAATATACGTAGATGTAGGTAGCCGTGTTAAAAAAGGAGATCGCTTAGTTAAGATGGACCTATCATCGCTTGCAGGACAAAATATCCAGATCAAGAACATTGAAAAAGAGTACAGCCGCATGGCAGAACTGCTTAAAGTAGGTGGAGCTTCTCAACAACAAGCAGATCAACTCAAAACACAATTAGAGGTAGCACAAGAGAGCTTGAAAAACTTAAACGAGGATACCTACCTTTTAAGTCCGATCAGCGGAATCATTACAGAACGTAATTACGATGATGGTGATGTATTTGGGCAAAACCCAATCCTTACCGTGCAGCAAATGAGTCCAGTGAAGGCATTAATCAATATTTCAGAATCATTTTATACTAAAGTAAAAAATGGAATGCCTGTCGAAATTCAATTAGATCTATACGGTGATGAGAAGTTTAACGGTAAAGTTAGCTTAGTATATCCAACAATAGACCCAACTACACACACATTTACGACCGAGGTTAAGATTGCTAACGGCAACTTAAAGCTACGTCCGGGTATGTTCTCGCGCGTAATAATGAACTTTGGAACAGAAGAGCGTGCCGTAGTGCCAGATAATGCCATCGTAAAACAGCCAGGATCTAACGATCGCTATGTATATGTTGTGAAGGATGGAATTGCTCAATATGTAAAAGTGGAATTAGGTCAGCGCCTAGCCGATAAATACGAGATTGTATCCGGATTAAGCAATGGCGATGTAATTGTTACTACAGGACAAAGCAGACTAGCGAATAATATTGCTGTAGAAATAGTAGACTAAAGCGAACCATTCAAACAAAGCATAACAACAATACTATAATAAATATATTATGAGTCTATATAAAACAGCGGTAGAGAAACCCGTATCCACCATCCTCGTATTTATCGGATTGGTTGTGATGGGTCTGTTCTCTTACACCAAGCTAGCCGTAGATTTGATGCCAGAGATTGAGACTACTCAAATATCCATCATCACGGCATATCCAGGAGCGAGTGCTTCGGATGTCGAAACAAACGTAACACGATTGATCGAAGATGTTTTGAATCAGGTCGAAAACCTGAAAAAGATAGAGTCTCAATCGAAAGAGAATATGTCTCTTGTTACCATCGAATTAGAATATGGTTCAGATATCGACGTTGCTACAAACGACGTGCGAGACAAGTTAGATATGATTGTGAGCCAGCTCCCCGACGAGGTAGAGAGCCCAACAATCTTTAAGTTCAGTAGTGATATGATTCCTGTAGTTATCTATTCAGCTACAGCAACCGAAAGTGTAAACTCACTATACAAGATATTAGATGAAAAAGTAGCCAATCCGCTTAACCGTGTGAGTGGTGTGGGTACGGTATCTGTTACAGGTGCTCCAAAGAGACAAGTACAGGTAAACGTAAACCCTGCTAAGATAGAGGCTTATAACATTGGCATCGAACAGATAGCAAACGTTATCAGACAAGAAAACTTAAATACACCTGCTGGATCGTTCGATATTGGTACACAAACCTATGCTTTAAGAATAGAGGGTGAGTTTAAAGAGAGTAGCGAACTCAACGATATCGTGGTTGGAAGCTACGAGGGAAAAACTATTTTCTTGAAAGATGTAGCAACCGTGTTCGACCATATCGAAGAGCGTGTACAAGAATCTTACACCAATGGTGTAAAAGGAGCAACCATTGTTGTGCAAAAGCAAGCCGGAGCAAACACCGTATCTATTGCAAACAAGGTTACAGCGATGATGCCCGAACTGCAAAAGACACTCCCTCCAGATGTTAAGCTAGTACAAGTAATGGATACATCAGAGTTTATCGATTCATCAATAAATAGTTTGATCGATACGGTACTCTATGCATTTGTTTTTGTGGTATTGGTTGTTTTCCTCTTTTTGGGAAGATGGCGTGCTACCTTTATTATTATTCTGACAATTCCGATCTCCTTAATTAGTGCATTTGCCTATTTAGCAATTACGGGAGGAACACTGAATATTATCTCACTAAGTTCACTCTCTATCGCCATTGGTATGGTTGTAGATGATGCGATTGTGGTGCTAGAGAATGTAACTACACATATTGAAAAAGGAAGTGCACCTAAATCTGCTGCTATATATGCAACCAACGAGGTTGCGATCTCTGTTGTAGCCTCTACATTGACTATCGTGGCGGTATTCTTGCCATTAACAATGGTTACAGGATTGGCGGGCGTATTGTTTAAGCAGTTAGGTTGGATGGTAACAATTGTATGTACCGTATCTACTATTGTAGCCCTTACGCTTACACCGATGCTTTGCTCGCAAATGCTTCGTATGCATACAAGTAAAAACAAATGGTTTGATCTGTTATACGGACCAGTTGCCCGCGCACTCGATGCCCTTGATAGAGGATATGCTAGCTTGCTAAACCTATCTGTACGTCATCGCTTTATCTCTTCTTTTGTCTGTTTTATTATTTTTGTTTTGAGTCTTGTTGTTACCAAGAATCTCAAAACAGAGTTTATGCCAGCTTCGGACAATGATAGAATTGGTATTACAATCGAAATGCCTGCAGGCATACGTATGGAGATTGCACGCGATAAAGCAGCCGAAATAACAAGTCTCTTTAAAGAGAAATACCCTGAGATAGATGTAACCTCGTACTCTGTAGGTCAGGCAGACTCAGAGAATGCATACGCATCGATGCAAAACAATGGTACAGGATTGGTTACATTTACGATCACTTGCCATCCTTTGGCAGCGCGTACACGTACAATCTTTGAAATCTCTGATCTGATGCGTGAAGATTTAGCGTTGATGCCCGAACTATATAAAGTAAAAGTTCAGCCTGGTGGTAGTGGCGGTGGTCCGGCAAGTAGCAGTGGTAGTTTTGTGGATGTAGAGATATTCGGACACGATCTTGCCACAACAGACCGTGTAGCTGCTGAGCTAAAGAAACGTTTAGAAGAGAACATAAAAGGATTAACCGATGTTCAAATAGATCGTAAAGATTATCAAGCAGAATACCAAGTAGAGCTGGATCGAGAGAAGTTAGCGCTGCACGAATTAAGTTCTGCAACCGTCTCTTCTTTTGTGCGTAACCGTATCAACGGAGCATTTGCATCTAAATTTCGTGAAGATGGAGATGAGTACGATATCGTAGTGCGGTACGATTTGGCGCACCGCCAATCGATCGAAGATATTGAAAACATCATTGTATATACCAACAAAGGAAAAGGAATCCGATTGAGAGAGTTGGGCAAGGTGGTAGAGAAATTCAGTCTACCGCAAATAGACCGTCAAGACCGTGAGCGCATTGTGCGTGTATCAGGTTTAGTTTCTGGTGCAGCCCTAAGTGAAGTAGTAGCTGGTGTAAACGAGCAGATTGCTTTGGCTGAAATACCTTCAGAGATTGGAACTAAAATTGGAGGTTCGTTCGTAGACCAACAAGAGTCGTTTGGCGAATTAGCTATATTAATGATCTTACTTGTTTTGCTCGTTTATATTGTAATGGCTACACAGTTTGAGTCGTTCACCTACCCATTCATTATTATGTTCTCTATACCTTTTGGTTTTGGAGGTGTGCTTTTAGCACTTTGGATTGTAGGCAAACCGCTCGACTTGATGGCCATGATTGGTATGGTTACACTGATTGGTATTGTAGTAAAAAACGGTATTGTACTTATCGACTATATAACATTGAACCGAGAGCGTGGTATGTCAATCAGGAAAGCTGTAGTAGATGGAGGTAAATCTCGTCTGCGTCCAGTATTGATGACAACCTTAACGACCGTATTGGGTATGATCCCAATGGCAGTAGGAACAGGGCAGGGATCCGAAATGTGGCAAACCATGGGTATTGCTATCATTGGAGGTCTTACATTCTCTACCATCATCACCTTGATATTAGTACCAGCGCTATACTCTATTTTCGGTAGAAATGGTGTAGTGCGTCAACGGAAGAAGTTTGCTAAAAAGTTTGCTAACGTAGGTAAATAATTAAACCTACACCATTAAAAATAAAATATGAAAGCTATATTTATACCATTCAACCAATCGTACCGCGATCAGGTGGTTGAAATATTAGAACGTAACGATTCGCGTGGATTCACATTCATGGACGACATCCAAGGCAGAGGAACTAAAAAAGGAGAACCTCACTTCGGTACGCACGCTTGGCCTACACTAAACTCTGCCATTATCGCTATGGTAGCAGACGAGAAGGTAGACAATATCCTTGCAGCGATCAAAGCATTAGACCAACAAACCGAAAAGCTAGGTTTGCACGCCTTTGTATGGAATATCGAAAAGATGGTTTAAAAGAGCATCTTTAGCGCTTTATACCGTTAAATCTTTAAGGTCTAGTTTGTAAATGCAATTATAGTATTTATAAACTAGACCTTTTTTTTGATAAAATAATCATACCTTTGCAACCATTTTATTATTAATCATACAATTTGTATTGTATTTTAAACGCTTATTTAATTGAAGATGAGAAATTTTACAACAAGAATCTTTATCCTTTGTCTCCTTTTTTGCACAACACACGTAACTATTAAGGCACAAGAACTTTCGTTCGGAGCAGATTTAGTCAGTAATTATATTTGGAGAGGTAGCAAAACAGCAGACGTAAGTTTTCAACCAGAAATAGCACTTGATTGGGCTGGATTTACGGCCTCTGCTTGTGGTAGTACTGATTTTACGGGCGAGACTTTCGAACTTGATTTGAGTGTGTTTTACGCAGTTGGTAACTTCTCTTTTGGAATCACCGATTATTATGGCGTTTATGACAAAGAAGAAGACTATTCGTACTTTAAATACCGCAGAGGCAATGCACACACCTTCGAAGCTACTGTAGAATATACGGTGAGTGAAAGCATCCCTTTAACCTTCGGTTGGAACACCTCATTGGGTGAGAAAAACACGGAGCACCCTATCGAAGCATATTCTACCTATATCACAGCAGCGTATCCATTCTCCGTATTGGGTATTGACTGTAACGCCGAACTAGCGATGACTCCTTGGAAAGGCGCATACGCCGACGAGTGCAACGTAGTAAATGTCTCGTTAGAGTTAGCAAAAGAGATTCCAATTACCGAGAAATATGCACTTCCAATATATACACAAGTAATATTTAACCCAGCAGCAGAGAAAGCATTCTTTGTATTTGGTCTTACAATCTAATGAATAGTTACTACATATTACTAATCCTTTTATGCTACATCGGAGTATTATTTATAATCTCCTTTATTACAGGCAAAAAAGAAGATGGAAACAAAGCCTTTTTCTTAGGCAATAAAACATCTCCTTGGTTTGTGGTAGCCTTCGGAATGATCGGGACATCTCTATCTGGTGTCTCTTTTATTTCGGTTCCGGGTATGGCACGCTCACTTGATATGACCTATATGCAAACCGTGCTTGGTTTCTTTTTCGGTTATCTGATTGTTGCGCAGTTGCTCTTACCTCTGTATTATAAGCTAAACTTAACCTCAATCTATACCTATTTAGAGAACCGAATAGGGGAGCGATCGTATAAAACAGGGGCTGTATTCTTTATCATCTCTAAAATAACAGGGGCAGCAGCGCGCTTGTATCTTGTGGCGTTGATTCTGCAAGTACATGTGTTCGATACATGGAATATACCTTTTGCGCTTACGGTTATTATTACCATTCTACTGATTTGGTTATATACCTATAGGGGCGGACTTAAAACAATTATATGGACAGATATGGTACAAACATTTTGTTTGCTTGCTATGCTTGTTCTGCTTATTTGGAGCATATCCGAAAAGCTCGATTTAGATTTTAATGGAATGGTGCAAGCGGTTACCACCAACCAACATTTCAGAATCTTTGAGTTTGATTGGTTTAGCTCTCAAAACTTTTTCAAACAGTTTATCAGCGGTATATTTATTACCATTGTGATGACCGGGTTAGATCAAGATATGATGCAAAAGAATCTTTCGTGCCGTTCGCTACGCGATGCACAAAAGAATATGTATTTCTATGGATTTGCATTTACACCGGTCAACTTTCTGTTTTTATGTTTAGGTATCTTACTGCTTGTACTCGGCGAGCAAGCGCAGGTAACACTCCCAGCATTGAACGACGAGATATTACCTTTCTTTGCAACATCGGGTATATTAAGTAGCAGCGTACTGGTGTTTTTTACGATCGGTATCATTGCAGCAGCCTTTTCAAGTGCCGACTCTGCATTAACCTCTTTGACCACTTCGGTATGTGTAGATTTGCTGAATACAGAGAATAAGAGCGAAAAGCAAGCTAAAAAGAGTAGAATATTGGTTCATATCTCTATTTCTGTTCTCTTTGCCATTATTATTCTTATCTTTAAGGCTGTAAACAATAAAAGTGTGATTGATGCCATTTATATCATAGCATCCTATACGTATGGGCCGCTGCTCGGGCTGTTTAGTTTCGGACTGTTTACAAAGCGTAAACCCATCGACAGGTATGTTCCATACGTGTGTGTGGCATCGCCTTTTATCGCCTATGGCATTAATTATATGGTTACGACCTATACTGATTATAGATTTGGATACGAAATATTAATATTAAACGGATTGATAACCTGTATTGGTTTATGGATATTATCAATCAAACACAATAAACTTAAAATACAATGATTATAAAAGATGCTCAGTTTGTAGTTAGTAATACTGACGTAGATCAATGTCCGGCTGGCAACCTTCCCGAATATGCTTTTATCGGACGTTCTAACGTAGGTAAATCTTCACTTATCAATATGCTAACGGGTAAAAAAGGGTTAGCAATGACCTCTTCTAAACCAGGAAAGACTCAGTTGATTAACCACTTTATGATCAATGATAGTTGGTTTCTAGTAGACCTTCCAGGGTATGGTTATGCACAACGAGGAAAAGATGGTAGAGATAACATCCGCCGAATTATCGAAGATTATATCTTGGAGCGCGAACAACTTACCAACCTTTTTGTTTTGTTGGATAGCAGACACGCACCACAAACAATTGATTTAGAATTTATGGAGTGGTTAGGTGAAAATGGTATTCCTTTCTCAATCATCTTTACTAAAATTGATAAATTAGGAACAGGTATTGTGAAGCAAAATATAAATTCATATATGAATTCATTGCGTGAAACGTGGGACGAACTTCCTCCAATCTTCCTTTCATCTGCAGAAAAGAAACAAGGCAAAGCCGAAATTCTTGAATATATCGAAAGTATAACAAAGAGTTTGTAACCGCATTACATTCATTTGTCCGCCTAGCGTTGAGTTAGGCGGACAAATAAATATCGTATCATCACTACGCAAATAAAATCACACAGCTCCCTCTTTTATTAATAAAATTGCCAAAAGAAACCACGCATTAAAATTAAGACTAATACTACATCTTGCAACCCGAAAACGGCTTAAAACACACGCTCAATGAGGTCAAATCCAATTTAATCCTTCACCCATAACTCACTGTATATCATTAAATAATGGTGAAGGATAAATAATTCTTATGCCTTTGGCGTGCCTTCACCCGCTTGGGGCACAAATCTAACGTGTGGACGATTTTACCATTTTCGAAAAGCTGAAAGAGCGCAAAAAAAAGACATATCAAAGAAGGTTCACCACAATCAGCTGAATAGTAGATAAATACAAGTGAAGGATTTGATTGCTTTTAAACCTCTGGGGCGTGATTTGTGCGTAAGAAAGGAATGGTAATATTGTCCCAAAAATAGACTATTGGTCTGTTCCGAATAGCCACCGTCTTTAGGTTCACACACTACTGGTTTCGGGGGGATAGACGTTGTCTGCTTGAGGAAAGACAACGTCTATTTTATCTATCTATAATCTTCCGCCATGTTTTTACCCAAAAGCCGCGATGTTTCACACTAAAAGCCGCAATGTTTTTGGTGTGAAACATTGCGGCTTTTGAGGTAAAACATTGCGGGTAATTGAGTCATTCGAAGGATGTGTTACAATTGACTGCTATTAACCCATTGCTTTAACTGTACCTGTTTCGATATATTTTTCTTTGTATTATCCTTCTTGTAAACTTCGTTTGATTGTTATTAATCTATATATCTATAAATAAAACAGTCAATTAGATAGTTTAGCATTTTCTTAATCTTCTTAGGTTTTACTGTTAGACGAAATCGTTTTATGGTTTATATCAGTCATCTCCCTTTAGTAGCCACCCCTGTTGCAGACATAGCGGGCGAAAAAATATTTTGTAAGAATGCTGAAAAATAAAAGCTAATTTGTTTGGAATATAAATAAAAACGCATACATTTGCAGTGTACTAACAAACTAATACACTATGCTTGAAATTAAACAAATGCGATTTACGTATAAAAGATCAAAAGAGGATCTTTTTAAAGACTTTTCTATTCAATTTGAAAAGGGTAAGATTTACGGCTTACTAGGTAAAAATGGTATTGGTAAATCTACCTTACTTTATCTATTAAGTGGGTTGTTAAAACCTAATGAGGGAACTATTGTAATGGATGATGTTTCTGTATTTGCTCGTTTGCCTAAAACGTTGCAAAACCTTTACATCTTACCCGAAGAGTTTGACTTGCCTGCTATCTCACTCAGTGAGTACATTCGTCGGATGTCACCATTCTATCCAGATTTTAATCTTGCTCAGATGGAAAGTTATTTAACGCAATTTGAGATGGGAATGGACTTAAAGCTCAAAGAACTTTCGATGGGGCAGAAGAAAAAGGTCCTTATCTGTTTTGCCCTCGCCACAAATAGCACCTATCTATTAATGGACGAACCTACGAATGGATTGGATATACCCGGAAAGAGCCAATTCAGAAAGATTGTCTCGATGGCTATGCACGAGAACCGTTCACTTATTATCTCGACTCATCAAATCAATGATATTGATAATCTATTAGATCATTTTGTGATGATAGATAATAACGGAATTTTATTAAATCAATCTGTTGCAGCGATTGGTGATACCCTCTCTTTTGTAGAGTTAGAAAATGGTGAGTCTACAGAAGGTGTATTATATAGTCTTCCTTCTTTACGTGGTAATAGCGTATTGTATGCAAACGAAGGAGGTAATGAAACGCAACCTAATTTAGAGTTGCTCTTCAATGCCTTACTAAGCAACCCAACAAAAATAACAGCATTGTTTAACACCACTAAATAAATTGAGCCATGAAACAAGATAATTTTTTCGATCTAAAGAGGTTTACACATGTTCTACGAAATGATTTTTTAGAGCATAAGAAAACAATGTTGCAAGCTGTTGTTTTAGGTTATCTGATTTTTACCTTCAGTATAATTTTGAGAACATTTAATTTGTATGAATCATCTAAGATTTATAATAGTGGTATTGCAGATGATATAAGTTACAATATATGCCAGTACGCTATGTTTGGCTTTATAATATATATATTAGGAATTAGCACACGCAATATTTTAACACTATCAAGAAAACAAAAGCGCATCTCTTTTTTCATGCTTCCAGCAACTACTTTCGAGAAGTATTTAGCTATACTTATGCGTACAGTAGGTTTCTATGCACTCTCTTATATAGCTATTTTCTATTTGGCAGATTGGTCTCGGATACTTTTTTATCTAATCTTTTATCCTGAAGCACCTGTTATAGAACTTACAAATACTTATTTTGATGTGAACACTTATCGACCTAATCTTCTATTGTCTTTTTTTACTATTATATCTATACAGTCTGTTTTTATATTGGGAGCAGTTTCTTTTTATAGATCATCGTTTTTTAAAACGCTGGG
>CAMQTD010000032.1 GCA_947036995.1 uncultured Parabacteroides sp. | reverse complement strand
ACATTCGACTATAAAGTTCCTCAAGCAGAGAAATGCATCCTGACTATTATCGGTGATAGCAAATCTACAAAACTATATCGCAATGGTGAATTGGTAGAATCGTTAGATATACTTACGCATACATTCAAAAACACCAAAGATAAAAAGAAATCAGTTCGTACACTTGTATTCCCACTACAAAAGGCAGGCAAGTTCGAAAGCGAAATTAAAGATTTCAGGGTATATAACTATGCTAAAGGCGTAAAGTAAATAAGATGAAATAGATTGAAATCGTCCCTGAAATAAAGCATTTAAGGGACGATTTTGTTTATACACGTTCTACTATTAGTTAATCACATTAAATTAATCATATTATGAAAACAACTTTAGTATCTCTTTCTCTAATCATCCTCTCACTAACCACTGGATGTAAGCATAGTAAGCCAGCGTACAACAATTCGCTCCCAGTTTTTGATTTAGGCGCAGCTATTACAAAACAAGTTCCTGATACATTTACATGGAACAGTATCGCTAAAAAAATCACCTATGTACCTATTTCGAGCTCCTCAGATGCTTTATTTGCGTGGGCTATGCCTGTATATATTGGCAAAGATTTTAATTGCATGGTAGATCACAAAACCAATACCATCTTTCGCACAGATAAAAAAGGAAACGTTCTTAATTTATTTTCTCGAAAAGGGCAAGGTCCTGGCGAATATACCATGATTTCGTTTGTGCATGTGTGTATAGAAGATTCTACCATTCGGGTAGCTGATCAACGGGGAAACAAATACATCATATATGATTTTGAAGGTAATTTCGTTAAATCGACGTTGTTGAAGGATAAAGGAATAAGTACGCCTATCCTTCTCTCAGATCATTATATTGTGGCTAGAGGTGGAAGTTATTCTGGTCATAAACTTTACATTACAGATGAAGAGGCGAATATTAAACAAAGTTTGTTTCCTATGGATACCACTTTGACAGAGATGAACCGCATGCTTCTTGCTTCGCAGATTAACTTTTGTAAAAACAAGGATTTAGCTATAGTTCATTTTGCCAATGAAGATACAGTCTTTAGTGTAACACAGCGCGGAGCAGAACCTCTCTGTATATTTGAAAAGGGAGGGTCTCAACTTTCTTATGCAGATGGAATGAAAATGATGGAAATGACTTCTCTAGGTTCTCCTTATATGCGAACAATGTGGATATCCTCAATTCCTAATTATTATCTGATTACCTATATGCTGAAGAATGTTTTATATGATGAAATTTGGAGTAAAGCGGATAATCAAATTAAATCACGCATCCCAAATGTAAGAGGAGCTGGAGGTTTTCAATTTATACTTCCTTCAGGGAAAAAGATTAGATTTAATTCACGCTCTTTATATATTCATGGAAATACAGTGGCTACGTATATTGATGCAGTAACAGCTGCCGAAGAGGGGGTTGTAGGAGTAAACGAAGATGATAATCCTGTATTGGTGATTATGGAGCTGTAAGGATCTTAATAGAATACTTGAAAAGCAGTTAAGATATAGACTGCGGGGTGTTTAATAAAAAAGCGGGGTTAACCTGTTCCATTCGATAGAATGAAACAGGTTAACCCCGCTTAATATAGGATATAATGTAATTCTTTTAATTAGTCAATCAAATCAACACTACGCTTAATGAAGTGGCTTAACGCCTCGCCTTTAAGCATGCCATTAGAAAGCAATGCTAGGTCAATCAATTGCTTGATTGTTTTGTTACCTGTAGCATATTCGGCTAATAATGTATTGCGTTGGTTGGTAAGAGAAGAGATTGTATTGGTTGTATTCTCCAAATCAGCTTTCTCTTCTGCCGAGATCTCTTCGTCCTTCTTGTCTTTTTGCATATCACGAAGATCTTCTTCACGTGCTACCCAACCTTTCAAGTCGGCAACGATAGGAGCTAAGCTAGCATTACAACTGTTCTCCTCATCACTCAATACTGTTTTAACTAACGCATGGTCTGCATTCAATACTAAATTGTACATCTCAGGAAGATCACCATAGAAAGACATACCTGGTTGCATTGCTGCCATCTCACGCATACGGCGCATTTGCTCGCTTTGTGTGATAAGAACAGGGTTAGCAGTGCTACCCAATGCTTCGAATGTAACCGTGAATTCTGTTTTCTCTAACGTTGGTAGTTGAGATTTAAACACCTCTTGAAGAGACTCTTTTTGATCTTTAGAAAGTGAAACTTCAACTTTTGCATCTTTTACAATAAGGTTGTTTACTGTTTCGCTATCTACTCTAACAAAACGAGATTTCTCTAATTTCTGCTCAAGCATACCTACAACGTGTGTGTCTAACTGACCATCCATAACTAGAACATTGTATCCTTTGTCTTTCGCTGCTTGGATATAGCTGTACTGCTCGTCTACTTTATTGGTGTAAAGGTAGATTAAGTTGCCATCTTTGTCTGTTTGATCTGCGCTGATAAGTTCTTTGTATTGCTCTAGTGTAAACAATCCACCATCAACATCTTTCAATAAAGAAAATTTAGCTGCACGATCGTAGAACTTCTCGTCCGTAAGCATACCATATTGAATAAACACTTTCAAGCTATCCCATTTCTCTTCGAATCCTGGGCGATCTGTTTTGAAGATGTCTTCTAATCTATCAGCCACTTTCTTAGTGATATGATTCGAAATTTTCTTTACATTAGAATCACTTTGAAGGTATGAGCGAGAAACGTTCAAAGGAATATCTGGAGAATCAATTACACCATGTAGGAGTGTAAGGAATTCTGGTACGATACCTTCTACCGAATCGGTAACAAATACTTGGTTACAGTAAAGTTGAATTTTGTTGCGTTGCATTTCAATATTCGCTTTTACTTTAGGGAAGTATAAGATACCTGTTAGGTTAAATGGATAATCTACGTTGAGGTGAATCCAGAACAAAGGATCTTCTCCCATAGGGTAAAGGTCGCGATAGAACTTACGATAATCTTCGTCTGTTAGATCTGCTGGCTTGCGTACCCATGTTGGTAACGTATCGTTAATGATATCGTCTTGATCTGTATCTTCGTACTTTCCATCTTTCCACTCTTGTTTTTTACCAAATGCGATTGGCACAGGCAAGAACTTGCAGTATTTAGTAAGTAATCCTTTGATTTTATCTTTTTGAAGGAAATCTAAATTCTCATCATCAATATAAAGAACGATGTCGGTACCACGATCTTCTTTCGTAGTCTCTTCCATTGTATATTCTGGTGAGCCATCGCAGCTCCACTTCATTGCTACAGCACCTTCTTTAAAAGACTTTGTAATGATTTCTACCTTTTTAGAAACCATAAACGAAGAGTAGAATCCTAGACCAAAGTGTCCGATGATAGCTGCTGCATCCTCTTTATGTTTTTCTAAAAACTCTTCTGCTCCCGAAAAAGCGATCTGGTTGATGTATTTGTCAATCTCCTCGGCAGTCATACCAATACCTTTATCAGAGATCGTGATTGTTTTAGCAGCTTCGTCTATTGCTACATGAACGGTAGTGTCGCCCATTTCTCCTTTAAAATCGCCAACAGCAGCATATGTTTTTAGCTTTTGTGATGCATCTACTGCATTTGAAACAATCTCGCGTAAAAATATTTCGTGATCGCTGTATAGAAACTTTTTGATAATTGGAAAAATGTTCTCGGACGTAACACCTATTTTACCTTGTGTGCTCATAGTTTATAATTTTAAATTATTAAGTTGTTCGTTTATTTAGCAATAAATGCATTAGTACATTTATCTTCGTTGTTATAGCTTATACAAAATAAATGCCAAACACAGCGTGGTGACACTTTGACGCGCGAGACGAATTATTTGAAATAAAAAAATGCCAGACAAATTCATGTCTGACATTTTGACTTATAAGAAGTCCGTCATATCTTGTTATAATTCGGATGCTAGCTGTACATGTGATACAATCTTCTTAGCTTCGCTATCATAATTAATATGTATCACATCATCTGCAGTGAGTGTATTGCTAAGAATTAACTCTGCCATCTCGTCTTCAATATATTTTTGAATAGCCCTTTTAAGGGGACGTGCTCCAAATTGAATATCATATCCTTGATCGGCAATGTAGGTTTTAGCTTCGTCAGAAACATTGAGTTTATACCCTAGACGTTCGATGCGTTTGTAGAATCCATTCAATTCTATATCTATAATATTTAAGATTGTAGCTTTGTTGAGCTGGTCAAACATAACAATATCATCAATACGGTTGATGAATTCTGGAGAAAAGGCTTTGTTGAGTGCTTTCTGAATCACACCTCTAGAGAATTCTTTATCTTCGGAGGTCGATTTAGGCTTGTTAAAACCAACACCTTGTCCAAAATCTTTGAGCTGACGCGTACCAACGTTCGAGGTCATAATCAAAATCGTATTCTTGAAATCAATTTTACGCCCAAGGCTATCTGTTAAATGACCTTCGTCTAATACTTGAAGCAATAAATTAAATACATCGGGATGCGCTTTCTCTATTTCGTCGAACAGTACGACAGAATAGGGTTTACGGCGCACTTTCTCAGTAAGAATTCCGCCCTCTTCGTAGCCAACGTACCCAGGAGGGGCACCAACTAAACGAGAGACGTTAATTTTTTCCATATACTCACTCATATCAATGCGGATAATTGCATCGGAAGAGTTAAATAAGAACTCGGCTAGCTTTTTGGCTAAATGGGTTTTACCAATACCTGTAGGTCCTAAAAACATAAATGTGCCGATTGGTTTGTTCGGATCTTTAAGTCCTACACGGTTACGCTGAATCGCTTTTACTATTTTCTCAATTGCATCGTCTTGTCCTACAATATTTTGTTTTAAAATGCCACGCATCTCTAATAACTTAGCGTTTTCGGCTTGTGCGATACGCTGTACCGGAACACCTGTCATCATGGCTACTACCTCAGCAACTTTATCTTCGTCTACAGTTTCTCTGTTAATCTTAAGAGACGATTCCCATTGAATCTTAGCAGCCGTGAGTTGCTCTAAGAGAATACGCTCTTTATCTCTAAACGAAGCTGCCAATTCAAAGTTTTGTGATTTAACAGCGGACAATTTGTCTTGTGTTGCTATTTCGACTTGAATTTCTAGCACTTCAATATCTTTAGGGATAACTACATTGGCAATATGTACACGTGAGCCTGCCTCGTCTAAAGCATCAATCGCTTTGTCTGGGAATTTACGGTCACTTACGTAACGCTCAGTCAGCGTTACACATGCCTTAATAGCCTCGTCTGTATAGCTTACATTGTGATGCTCTTCGTATCTATCCTTTATATTATGTAGGATCTGAATTGTTTCTTCTACAGATGTAGGTTCGATTATTATTTTTTGAAACCTGCGCTCTAAGGCACCATCTTTTTCAATGGTTTTTCTGTATTCATCTAGTGTTGTGGCGCCAATGCATTGAATTTCGCCACGTGCCAAGGCTGGTTTAAGCATATTGGCTGCATCCATTGATCCAGCAGCTGCACCAGCACCTATGATTGTATGTATCTCGTCAATGAAGAGAATTATTTGGGGATTGTTTGCTAATTCGTTTAAAATAGCTTTAATACGTTCTTCGAACTGACCTCTGTATTTGGTTCCTGCCACAACAGAAGCCATGTCTAAGCTAATGACGCGTTTATCGAACAGTATACGAGCTACCTTGCGTTGTACTATGCGCATTGCTAATCCTTCAACAATGGCTGATTTACCTACACCAGGTTCGCCAATCAATACGGGGTTGTTCTTTTTTCTTCGACTTAGAATTTGTGCTAAGCGTTCAATCTCCATATCTCGCCCAATAACAGGGTCGAACTTGTTCTCTAGGGCTGCACGTGTCATGTCAACACCAAAATTGTCTAATACAGGCGTGTCTGTTGTCGATTTAGTTGATGTCTCTTTGTGTGTATTTGTTTGTACAGATTCTTTCGATGAGTCTTGTGGTGGTTGAGGCGAGAATAGTCCATCCTCGTCTTCGTCATCCTCCTCGTCGTCATCAATATATCTATTTGTGATGAGCATTGCATTGTCAAGTTCATCCTCTAGCATAATAGGAGGGGTTTTTGTACCCTCTGCTAATTTATTGTATATCATTTCATATTCTATGTTTAGTAGAGACATCTCTTCTGCAACCGTATTGGAACCCTCCTTTAATATGGCAAGAAGCAGATGTTCAGCTTCTGTTTGTTTACTTTTAAAAATTCTAGACTCAAGCATGCTCATGCGAAGCACGCGCTCGGCAGCTTCATTCACAACTATATCCTTCTGAGGCGCAGAATCTGCAGCTTCAGCATAAATCAGCTTGATCGCTAGCTCTATTTTTCTTTTAACCTTTTTAAGGTCTATGTGAAAGTCGGCTAGGATTTGTGTCGCTTTGCTTGTTCCTTCGCGTAAAATTCCGAGAAACAAATGTTCTGGTCCAAAATGATTGTTTTGGAGTCGGCCAGCTTCTTCGTAGCTATATTCAATAATTTCTTTTAATTGTATAGAGTAGTTATTTCTCATTTGCTTTATAATTGTATTGGCGGTGTAAAAATAAAGAATTATTTAATAGGTAATATCAAAATCTGTGCCATTTATTGTTTAGATTGAACACAATGCTATGATAAAGCGATTTTTTGAACAAAATGTTTTTATAATATAACTAAAAGCACTACCTTAGTGCGATTTTTCGAAGGAACTAAACTGAGTGTAATTAATATAAATATAAATGATTGATCAAGACAGAATTATAAAGATTAACATCGAAGACGAGATGAAATCTGCTTACATTGACTATTCAATGTCAGTAATTGTATCACGTGCGTTGCCAGATGTTAGGGATGGATTCAAACCAGTACACCGCCGCGTGCTATTTGGAATGAATGAATTAGGAAATACATCCGATAAACCTTATAAGAAATCTGCAAGAATTGTTGGAGAGGTATTAGGTAAGTATCACCCACACGGAGATACATCTGTGTATTATGCGATGGTGCGTATGGCTCAACATTGGTCGTTACGTTATCCTATGGTAGATGGTCAAGGTAACTTTGGATCTATTGATGGTGATAGCCCTGCTGCAATGCGTTATACTGAAGCTCGCCTAAGTAAGCTTGCCGAAGAGATGCTTCGAGATATTGATAAAGATACTGTAGAAATGCAGCTTAACTTTGATGATACATTAAAAGAGCCAACAGTGCTTCCTACACGTATTCCTAATCTTTTGATTAATGGAGCGTCTGGTATTGCTGTAGGTATGGCTACAAATATGCCTCCTCACAATATGACTGAGGTTATCAATGGTACCCTTGCATATATTGAAGCCAAAGGTGAGATCGATATCGAAGGTTTGATGGAGTACGTAAAAGCCCCAGACTTTCCAACAGGTGGATATATTTATGGTTATGCAGGCGTTAAATCAGCATTTGAGACAGGTCGTGGACGTGTAGTAATGCGTGGTAAAGCCGAAATTGAAATTGATGGTAAAAGTAATCGTGAGAAGATTATTATAACAGAGATTCCATACTTAGTAAATAAATCAGAATTAATTAAATACATTGCTGATCTAGTGTCAGACAAGCGTATTGAGGGAATCTCTAATGTAAATGATGAGTCGGACCGTGAAGGAATGCGTATCGTTGTAGATATTAAAAGAGATGCTAACTCAAGCGTAGTACTGAATAAACTATATAAATTAACATCACTACAGACCTCTTTCAGTGTAAATAATATTGCTTTAGTTCATGGACGTCCACGTACATTGAACTTAAAAGATATGATTTTGCATTTTGTGGATCACCGTCGCGATGTTGTGATGAGACGCACAAGATATGAGCTTAGAAAAGCTGAAGAGCGCGCACATATTTTAGAAGGATTAATTATCGCATCAGATAATATTGACGAAGTAATCAGCACGATCAAAAGCTCAAAAAGTCCAGTAGAGGCTGTAGAGCGCTTAATTGCTCGTTTTAGCCTTTCGGATGTACAAGCAAGAGCGATTGTTGATATGCGTCTTCGCCAATTAACGGGTCTAGAGCAAAACAAACTTAGAGGAGAATACGAAGAGATAGAGAAATTAATCAACCGCTTGAAAGAGATTCTTGAAAACGAAGAGATCTGTATGGAAGTGATTAAGAATGAATTAATCGAAATAAACAATAAGTTTGGCGATAAGCGTAAAACTGAAATTGTTTACTCTTCAGAAGAGTTAAATCCAGAAGACTTCTATGCTGATGATGAGATGATTATTACAATCTCTCACTTAGGCTATATCAAAAGGACAGCATTGTCTGAATTCCGCGCACAGAATAGAGGTGGCGTAGGGGCTAAAGGTTCTGTAACGCGTGATGAGGATTTTGTAGAGTATATCTATCCAGCATCGATGCATGCAACCATGTTATTCTTTACAAAACTAGGAAAATGTTTTTGGCTGAAAGTATTTGAGATTCCAGAAGGAAGCCGTACATCAAAAGGACGTGCTATTCAGAATCTATTAAATATTGCTTCAGGAGATGCTGTAACAGCTTTCATTCGTGTTAAAAATCTAACAAAAGATATAGAGTTTATCAACTCACATTATTTGATGTTCTGTACAAAACAGGGTGTTATCAAAAAGACATTGCTTGAGGCTTACTCTCGTCCACGTGCAAATGGAGTAAATGCCATCGAATTACGTGAAGGTGATGAGGTAATCCAAGTAACAATGACAAATGGTAATAACGAAGTTGTTATTGCAAACAGAAACGGTAGAGCTATCCGCTTTAACGAAAGTAAAGTACGTGTAATGGGTCGTACAGCAACAGGTGTACGTGCTATGCAATTGGATGGAGACGAAGATCAAGTTATTGGAATGGTTTGCGTGAAAGATGCTGAGAACGAAACAATTTTAGTTGTCTCGGAACTTGGATATGGAAAACGCTCGGCTATTGATGACTATCGTATTACAAACCGTGGTGGTAAGGGTGTTAAAACAATCAATATTACTGAAAAAACAGGTAAACTAGTCGATATCAAAAATGTCACAGAAGATAATGATATCATGATTATCAATAAATCAGGTATGACTATTCGAATGAAGATAAGTGATTTGGGTGTTAAAGGTCGTGCAACACAAGGTGTTCGATTGATAAATCTCGAAAAACGAAACGACGAGATTGCTTCTGTTTGTAAGGTAATGTCAGACCCAGAAGAGGATACAGTAGAGACTGATCCAATATTGTCATTAGATAATCAAGATTTGTTCTCAGAACAAGAGTCAAACAACAATGAAGTTGCAGATGCTTCGACAGATGTTGTTGATGAAGAGACGAACGAATAAATTCTAAAATAAATCAAGATAAATTTAAATTACAATTAAGATGAAACGATTACTATTAGCAGTTGCAGTGTGTATGGCTGCAACACCATCTTTTGCTCAAACTAAAAGTGTAAAAACAGCATTGAGCATTTCAAAATCGGAAAAAGCGAATTTTGATGAGGCACGCACATTAATTAAAGGTGCATTAGAAAATGCAGAAACAAAAGATCAAGCGAAAACTTGGTATACTGCAGGTTTTATTGAAAATCAACAGTTCGATGCAGAGCGTTTGAAGCAAGTATTAGGTCAAAAACCAAACGATATAGTGATGTACACTGCATTGGGAGAGATTATGCCATATTTTAAGAAAGCTCTTGAATTAGATGCTTTGCCAAATGCAAAAGGTAAAGTTAAGCCTAAATTCACGAAAGATATCAAAAGTATTATAGCAGCAAATCATGTATACTATATTAATGGTGGTGCATATTATTTTGATCAGAAAGATTACAAAAAAGCATATAGCTTATTTAAAGAATTTACTGACATTTCAGAATCAGATTTATTTGCTGATAATGAGGCTGTTTCAAAAAAAGATTCAACTTATTTGCAGATTAAATTCTATTCTGCAATTGCAGCAACTCAAATGGGTGAATCTAAGTTAGCGATTGAAGGATATGAGGCTTTAAAACCTCACGACTATAGAACAAACGATATTTATCAGTACCTATGCTTTGAGTATGAGAAAGCAAAAGATACAGTGAATTTTGTGAGAACACTTGAAGAAGGAGCGATTAAATTTCCTAAAGAAGAGTATTATGTCACTTCATTGATTAATATTTATATTTATTCAAACCAAAACGAAAAAGCGCTTAAATACATCAATGAAGCACTAGCACAAAAGCCTTCAGCTCAATTGTATGATGTTATGGGTAGAGTCTATGAAAATGGGTTAAAAAACAATGAAAAAGCACTAGAGTGTTTTAATAAAGCATTAGAGCTTGATCCAGCTTATTCAGAATCTCTAGGGAATCTAGGTAGAGTTTTTTACAATGAAGGTGCACATAAGCTTGAAGAAGCAAATGCAATCAGTGATAATACACAATATCAAGCAGCTTTAGCTGAGGCTAAAGTGTTATTTGAAAAAGCTCGTCCATACTTTGAAAAGGCACTTAAGGTTAAACCAGACGAAAGAGAGTATATGGTAGGTTTAAGAGGAATCTATTACAACTTGGATATGGGGCCAGAATTTGAAGCGATTGAAGCTAAATTGAACAACTAAGATATAGTTCTCAATAACATAAAAGAGGGGGCATCTTCTTTATACAACAGAAATTTAGACTACTAATTTTTTGTTGTATAAAGAAGATGTCCCCTTTTTTTATAAATTCAGCTATCATTTAAATTATATTCTTTATATTTGCTCAATTCAGTTATAATGGAATAGCGCAGATAGATTTGAATGGCGCTCGTCTAATATAATATGGCAATACAACTTAATATATTAATATCTATATGAACATGAAAAACATCTCTCGCAGAAAAGCAATTAAAACCCTCATTGCAGGAGGGGCCGTATGGTCAGCTTCAAATGTAAGTGCCATATCATCAGCAACAACATCACCAAACGAAGCTATTTTAACATCAACACCCTTGAAAGGAAATATTCGTCATTCGGTGAGTAAGTGGTGTTTTGGAGGATACGAGTTAGAAGAGTTTTGTGGTATTTGTAAATCTATTGGGATAGAATCAATTGAATTATTAGATCCCAAAGATTGGCCTATAGTGCAAAAGCATGGGCTTACCGTTGCTATGGCACAAGGAGCTGGGCTTGGTATAGATCGTGGGTTTAATAATCCAAAACTACACGACGAATTGGTTAAGAGTTACGAAGAGATTATTCCGCTTGTTGCAGAAGCAGGACTTAAGAATCTTATTTGCTTTTCAGGTAAGCGCAACGGACTAACCGATTTACAAGGTTGGGAGAATTGTGAAAAGGGATTGAAACGCCTTATCCCAATAGCCGAAAAATATAATGTTGTATTAACGATGGAACTGCTAAACAGCGTAGGACACAAAGATTATCAATGTGATCATACTGTTTGGGGAGTAGAACTCTGTAAGCGTATCGGATCACCAAACTTTAAACTGCTTTACGATATTTATCATATGCAGATTATGGAGGGAAATATCATTGATAGCATTAACAAATATCACACCTATTTTTCTCATATTCATACAGGAGGAAATCCTGGGCGTGCAGAAATTGATGAAACACAAGAGTTGTATTATCCCGCTATTATGCAAGCAATCGTAAAGAGCGGATATAAAGGATTTGTAGGGCAAGAGTTTGTTCCTCGTCAAAAAGACAAAATAGCATCACTAGCGAAGTGTATTCGTATTTGTGATGTGTAACTAGAAGATATAAAAATGATAAACTTAAAAAAATCGCTAGCGTTTTCAATGGCTACAAGCTTAGTGCTAGGTAGTCTATTGGGGTGTACACCCAATGATCCAATGTATACACCAGACGAACCGCAAGGGGAGAGCTATAAAGTGAATAAATGGATTGAGGAGGTAATGCGTAAGAATTATTTGTGGAATAATGGGATTCCTTCCGCTAAAGAGTTGGATTATACAGGAGAACCCACGCCTTTTTTTTATAGTCTGCTTTCTGATAAAGATGGTAAGGGTAGTTCTAGCGAACATTACTATTACTCGTACATCGAATCTACAAAGGCTATAACAAAGGCTTTACATACTGAAGACTCGTATGGTTTTGAGTTTGTGCTATATCGTGTAGATGGAAAAATAAACAATTATGCAAAAGTAATTTACGTAGCACCAAATACGCCAGCTGCAGTTGGAGGCTTGAAACGAGGTGATTTGATTGTTTCATATAATGGAGGCGAATTAATAAAAGCTAATGGCGGTTATACTGTTTTGCAGCAGGGTGATGCTATTCAGTTGGATATTGCAGTAGGCGAGCGTACACGTCCTGTCAAATTGGCGCAATCTCTCCCTATTGAAGACAATCCAATATTAGTAGATACGGTTTATCAGATAGAGAATAAAAAGATTGGCTATTTTATGTACAATCATTTTACAACAGGTCCTGATGGTTTTAGTGATAAGACCTATGACGATCAGATGAAAGCAAGCTTTAGTGATTTTGCAACTCAACAGTTAGATGAATTTATATTAGATTTTCGTTACAATGGAGGAGGATACCTCTCTTCAGCAATTCTTTTATCCAGTATGCTATTACCCTCAGATTTGGGCGGAAAAGTTTTAGGCTTAAGCACAGATAACAAAGGAGAGGAAGATGTATTTCATGTATTAAAATCAGTGCCTCACCTAAACATTCGAACACTCTATGTATTGGTTAGCCAAAGCTCTGCTTCAGCTTCCGAGGCGGTGATAAATAATCTTTCCCCCTTTATGAATGTGGTTTTGATTGGTGAAAAAACAGAGGGAAAAAATGTAGGTTCTATTAGTTTTACAAGCGAAGAGTATCCTTGGATGTTGCAACCTATTACGTCGAAAATATATAATTCAAAACGAGAGTCAAATTATGCGAACGGTTTTGATGCGGATATAGATTCCGATGAGTTTAATGAACGTGCACATGTTGATTTTTATCCACTGGGTGATATCCGAGAGATGATGTTAAATCAGACATTAGCCATTATTAATGCAGGTAATATTAAGGTCGAAAAGATTTCAACAAAAGGCATTGACAAGCTAGGATCTCCAATTTATAACTCTTTTAGTCGTAAGCAAAGCAATGGGGTTATACTAGATGAGATATTTTTCGAGTAGACGAACAAAATAATACTGTTTAAAGTGTGGGTTAATATTACAAATATTTTACCTTTGCACTTTAGAACTATAGAATACAATAAATATAAAATAAATTATGTTCAGAGACAAAACATGTGGCGAGCTTCGTTTAGCCAATGTAAACGAAACAGTAACATTAGCTGGTTGGGTACAGAAAACACGTAAGATGGGAGGGATGGCATTCGTTGATCTTCGCGACCGTTACGGAATTACTCAATTAGCCTTTAACCAAGAAGTAAATGCAGCACTATGTGACCAAGCAAATAAGTTGGGCCGCGAGTTTGTGATTCAAGTTACGGGTGTGGTTAAAGAGCGTTCAAGCAAAAATAATCATATCGATACAGGCGAAATTGAAATCATTGTTTCGGAACTAAATGTTTTGAACAGTGCAGAAACACCTCCTTTTACGATCGAAGACGAAACTGACGGCGGAGACGATATCCGTATGCAGTACCGTTACCTTGATTTGCGACGTAATCCTGTACGTAAAAATATGGAACTTCGCCATAAAATGGCTTTCGAAGTACGCCGTTTCTTAGACGAGCAACGCTTTTTGGAAGTAGAAACCCCTATATTGATTAAATCAACACCAGAAGGTGCACGTGATTTTGTAGTGCCTTCACGTATGAATGCAGGTCAATTCTATGCACTGCCTCAATCACCTCAAACATTCAAGCAATTATTGATGGTTTCGGGCTTTGATCGCTATTTCCAAATCGTAAAATGTTTCAGAGACGAAGACCTTAGAGCCGATCGTCAGCCTGAATTTACGCAAATTGATTGCGAAATGTCATTTGTAGATCAAGAAGATGTACTTAATACATTCGAAGGAATGGCAAAGCATCTTTTTAAATACATTAAAGATATAGATTTCAACGAAGCATTCCCACGTATGGTGTGGAGCGATGCGATGAAATATTATGGTAGCGACAAGCCAGATATCCGTTTTGATATGCGCTTTGTAGAGCTAAAAGATCTAACTGTAGACCGTAACTTTGTTGTATTTGATAGCGCGCCATACGTGGCAGGTATCTGTGCCAAAGGAGCAGCAGTATATACACGCAAACAATTAGACGAACTAACAGACTTTGTAAAGAAGCCTCAAGTTGGAGCTAAAGGGTTGATATATGTACGTTGCGAGGCAAATGGTAAATTTAAATCTTCAGTAGATAAATTCTACTCACAAGAAGATTTGAAATCTTGGGCAGATCGCATGGGTGCTGTAGAGGGCGACTTACTACTACTTATTTGCGGTACAGTATCACAAACACAAAAAGCATTGTGCGAATTGCGTTTAGAGATGGGTACACGTCTAGGATTGAGAGATAAAAATGTATTTGCACCACTTTGGGTAATTGATTTCCCATTGTTTGAGTGGGACGAAGATAGCAACCGTTTCTACGCAATGCACCACCCATTTACCTCACCTAAAGCAGAAGACTTTGCACTGCTTGATACGGATCCAGGAAAAGTAAGAGCCAATGCATACGATATGGTTATCAATGGTGTTGAGTTAGGTGGCGGATCTATTCGTATTCACGATAGCAAGCTTCAAAATAAAATGTTCCAACTATTAGGATTCACCGACGAGAAGGCACAAGAGCAATTTGGTTTCTTGATGGACGCATTTAAATACGGTGCGCCCCCTCATGGTGGTTTGGCATTTGGTTTAGACCGCCTTGTCTCTCTATTTGCAGGTTTAGATTCAATTCGTGATTGTATTGCATTCCCTAAAAACAATTCGGGACGTGATGTTATGATTGATGCACCTGCTGCAATTGATGATACACAATTAAAAGAGTTAAGTCTTTTGGTAGACCTAAAAGCGTGATAACTATGTACAAAGTAAGTGATATAATCAATGAAGTGGAGCGATTAGCTCCACTTACATTACAAGAAGATTTTGATAATGCAGGAGTACAGGTGGGTGATATTACTCAGCTGGCTTCGGGTGTATTACTCTGCTTGGATATCACCGAAGAGGTGCTTGATGAGGCTCTTGATACGGGCTGTAACTTAATTATCTCGCATCACCCCTTAGCCTTTAAGGCTTTTAAATCATTAACAGGTAAGAGTTATATCGAGCGTTGCATGATAAAAGCATGCAAACACGATTTAGTTATTTATGCTGCACACACCAACTTAGACAATGCACCAGGAGGTGTTAACCATCAACTAGCCGATATGCTAGGCTTGCAAAAAGTGCAAGTACTCGCACCCCAAAAGCATCCTTTAACAGATCAATTGGGCGAAATAGGTTCAGGAGTGGTAGGCACATTATTGGATGATATTGACGAATTAAGTTTTTTACAACAACTTAAAACAGTTTTTCGTGTTTCATGTATAAAGCATTCGCCTTTAACAGGGCGTAAAATCGGCAAAGTAGCAGTGTGTGGAGGAAGTGGTGCGTTCTTAATTGAACAGGCTATTGAATCGGGCGCTGATATTTTTATCACAGGCGAAGCTAGATATAACGACTATTATAATGTCGAAGATCGAATTTTGTTGGCAGTTGTAGGTCATTATGAGTCAGAAGTGTGTACAAAAGATATTTTTTATCACTTACTTACAAAAAAATTCCCTACCTTTGCTGTGCATTTTTCTAATGTTAATTCAAACCCGGTAAAATATTTATAGAATGGCAACAAGTAAACAGTCAGCTGAAAAAGAATATACAGTTGAAGAAAAGCTTATCACACTGCATAAGCTTCAATCGATGATGTCAGAAATTGATAAAATTAAGACGCTTCGTGGCGAGCTTCCTTTAGAAGTTCAAGACTTAGAGGATGAAATTGTAGGATTAGAGACACGTCTTAATAACTATAATGCTGAAATTAAGGATCTTGAGGATGCTGTTTCTCAGCAAAAGAATAAAATTACAGAGTCGACAGCTGCTGTAGAGCGCTATAAGACGCAAATAGATAATGTTCGCAACAATCGCGAATTTGATAATCTAACAAAAGAGATCGAATTTCAAGGTCTTGAAATTGAGTTTTCTGAAAAGAAAATTCGTGAATTCAGCATTGCTGTTACCGAGAAGCAAAACGAAACAACGCTTTGTTCAGACAAACTTGACGGTCGTAAGGCTGACTTAGCTCAAAAGAAAAATGAGTTAGACGAGATTGTTTCTGAAACTAAACAAGAAGAAGAGAAGTTGCGTGAGAAAGCCAAGAAACTAGAAACAATGGTAGAGCCTCGTTTACTAACAGCATTTAAACGCCTACGTAAAGGTGCACACAACGGTTTAGCTGTGGTATGTATTGAGCGTGGTTCTTGTGGTGGTTGTTACAATAAGATTCCACCTCAAAAGCAGATGGATATTAAGATGCACAAAAAAGTGATGGTTTGTGAATATTGTGGTCGTATCATTATTGATCCAGATTTGACAGGCGCAGAGCAATAAATAACGTATTAATAAATGAGTGGAGCTTTTTTTATCAAAAAAAGGTTCCACTCATTTTTGTTTTAAGTAAACATGATAAATACTGTACGCAATTATATAAATACAAATCAATTACTTTGCCCCAACGATCGTATAATTGTTGGATTGAGTGGTGGAGCCGATTCTGTAGTGCTGCTGCATGCCTTAGTACAGCTAGGGTATCCTTGTGTTGCTGCACACTGTAATTTTCATTTGAGAGGATCCGAATCTGATGGCGACGAACATTTTGCCAAGGCATATGCCTTATCTTTGGGTGTTGAATTCGTGAAAGTAGATTTTGATACCACGCAGCATGCATCCAACCATGGTGTATCCATTGAAATGGCTGCACGCGAATTGAGGTATGTTTGGTTCGAATCGTTACGAACGCAATATCAAGCACAAGCCATAGCTGTAGCACATCATCAAGATGATAGTGTAGAAACATTGCTGCTAAACTTAGTGCGTGGATCTGGTATTCGAGGTATGGCAGGTATTAAAGCTAAGAATGGGTATATTGTACGTCCGTTTTTGGTAATAACACGGAAAATAATTATCGACTACGCAGCAACCTGTAATTTGAATTATGTAACAGATAGCACAAACCTAAGTGATATATACACGCGTAATTTTATTCGATTAAATGTATTGCCACTATTAAAGCAGATCAATCCCTCAGCTCCACAATCAATTGCGCGTACGGCAGCTCATCTAAGTGATGCCGAAGCAATCTATCTACATGTGGTGAAAGAGGCACAACAAACCCTCTGGGAGGATAATAAAATTGCGATAGATAAACTGAAATCTTTTCCCGCACCACAAACAATTTTATATGAATTGCTCCGTGGATATGGATTCACCCGTTTTGTGGTCGAATCTATCTATCAAGCCTTGGATGGGTTATCAGGTAAGCAATTTCACGCACCGGCATATATATTAGTAAAAGATAGGGGGTATTTATTACTGCAACCTAAAGCAGCACTGACTACTAAAAACTATCAAATAGAGCTGTCAACTACTGATTGTTCTGAACCTTTACATTTAAGTTTTGAGCAAAAAACTTTTGTTTCGTTGAGTCAGTTAGAGAGGAGTGCTTCTGTAGCAGCTTTTGACATGGACAAATTAACGTTTCCATTAACGATCAGATTGTGGCGTATAGGAGATTGGTTTATTCCATTTGGTATGACAGGGCGAAAGAAGCTAAGCGATTTTTTTGTGGATAACAAATATAGCTTAGTTGATAAACAAATGTGTTGGGTGCTTTGCAGTGGTGAAGATATTATCTGGATTATAGGCAAAAGGATTGATAATCGGTATAGAATTGATAAAAACACTAAAAATATCTATATTGCTAGGCGGTAATTTCATTTTTAGTAAGAATCGTTACTGTATATCCGATTATTTGTTTATTTTTGTATCGTATTACTACACTGAAATGGTTAATGCTTCAAATTAGCCTTCGATTCGGTAAAAAAATTAAAAGAATTTATTATTATCAAATATAGACACAATTAATATTTGTGTGTATGCTTACTTTATTAGAAGTAACGCGTGCGCAAATAGTGTTATTTTACTTCGCAATATGCAAAAATACAACATTCTTGAATTAAACGACAAACTTATCGACGATCTTAAAGTTATCGCCAAAGAGTTAGGTATAAAAAAGGTTGACGCCTTTAAAAAAGAAGATTTAGTTTATAAAATCCTCGATGAACAAGCTATCTCTCTCGCAGGTCTTCATGTAGAAAAAGAGAAAGAAAAAGAGGCAAAAAAGGCTGAAAAGCCAATTAAAATAAAGAAAGCTCCAAAGGCTCCATCAGCCAAAGCCACCAAAGCCGAAGCCACTAAGAGTGAAAAAACAGCTACTAAAACAGCCGATGCAGCTCCTAGTGAGGACGACGTTGTTAAGAGCGATACCGCTAAAAGTGATGTTGCCCCAGAACGAAAAAAGAGAGTACGTGTCGAAAAGAAAGCACGTCCTGTCGCAGAAAAGAAAAATGAGGATGATACTCTTGAATTGAAAAAAGAAGAGATCAAATCAGAAGAACCAGTAGTAGCTGAACAGCCAACTGAAATTCCAATTCCTGTACATCCAGCTATTCTACCTCCTGTAGAGATGATCACAGCGAACGATGAAGTTCCAGTAGAGATCGTTGAAGTTGAAACTCCAAAAACAGTTGTTAAAAAGATTATTCGTAAGCCAGCTATTGAGCAAGCGCCTAATGTAGTAATTGAGGAGATTGTAGTAGAATCAAAAGATGCAGAAGAGGGTGCAGTAGAGCCTAAAAGAGTTGTATTCCGTCATAGTAGCCCAGATACTAACTCAGTATTGGATCAGATCTTTCCGTTTTCAGCTCCTTCAAATAAGCCAGTTGTACAACCAGCAGTTGTTGCAGCGGTTGTTGAGTCTACTCCAGCTGAAACTACACCTGTAGCAGCCACTCCGCATGTTGTTATACCAAAGAGTATTCAAAATAATGCAACACGCCAAAATCCTAACCAACGTAACAATCAATCTCAAGACAAACAATATGAGTTTGATGGTATATTAGAAGGTACTGGTGTATTGGAGATTATGCAAGATGGTTACGGATTTCTTCGTTCATCAGATTATAACTACTTAAGTTCTCCAGATGATGTATATGTTTCTCAATCACAAATAAAACTATTTGGATTAAAAACAGGTGACGTTGTGCAAGGAGCTATCCGACCTCCAAAAGAGGGTGAAAAATATTTCCCACTCGTAAAAGTAGATCACATCAACGGACGCACACCTGAAGAGGTGAGAGATCGCGTACCATTTGATCACTTAACACCACTTTTTCCAGATGAGAAATTCTGTTTAACAGAACGTAGAGCATCTAAAGGAGCAGATATCATTTCGGCACGTGTTGTTGATCTATTCGCTCCAATTGGTAAAGGACAACGTGGTTTGATTGTAGCACCTCCAAAAACAGGTAAAACAGTTTTACTTAAAGATATCGCAAATGCTATTGCAGCCAATCACCCAGAGGTGTATATGATTGTTCTTTTGATCGACGAACGTCCTGAAGAGGTAACAGATATGGCACGTAGTGTAGATGCTGAAGTTATTGCTTCGACATTTGACGAACCAGCAGAAAGACACGTTAAGATTGCAGATATCGTATTGAACAAAGCCAAAAGAATGGTAGAGTGCGGACACGATGTCGTAATTCTTTTAGATTCGATCACACGTTTGGCGCGTGCATATAACACTGTACAACCAGCTTCGGGAAAAGTGCTTTCGGGTGGTGTAGATGCAAATGCATTGCAAAAACCAAAACGTTTCTTTGGTGCAGCACGTAACATCGAAAACGGAGGAAGTTTAACAATCCTAGCAACTGCTTTGACAGAGACAGGTTCTAAAATGGATGATGTAATTTTCGAAGAGTTCAAAGGGACAGGAAACATGGAACTTCAATTAGATCGTAAATTATCTAATAAGAGAATATTCCCTGCCGTTGATATTACTGCATCAAGCACACGTAGAGATGATCTATTACAAGATCCTGCAACACTTAATCGTATGTGGATTTTGCGTAAATATCTTTCGGATATGAACTCTATCGAAGCAATGGATTTTGTAAAAGATCGCATGCGTAAGACATATGATAACATGGAGTTTTTAGCTTCGATGAACGGATAATATAGACTTTAAAACAGTTCTTATATAAAATAAAAGAGTGATACGTTGGTAGCTAATACCATGTATCACTCTTTTTTTGTTTGCACGATATATCTGAAATATAGATATTATGATTGGGAGAAATTCACTACTGTCTTTCTTTGAATAGACGGTGGATTCGCCTCCAAATACTATTGATTTCTAAGGTAAATCCACCGTCTATTCAAGGCAAGACTGTAGGCTATTCTCGTATATAAAACACTTGCTACAATCCTTGTTCAAAATGAAGGTTAAATCACCATATATACTCTCCACCAAACATTGGGGAGGCTATTTGATTGATAAATTAATACTCAGCACCACTACTTTTTAGCATATCAAAAACCCGTA
>CAMQTD010000031.1 GCA_947036995.1 uncultured Parabacteroides sp. | reverse complement strand
TCGTAAATCAACCCCACATTGTCTACCCAAAGCGTGTTGCCGGGCGAACCAATGTATGCGCCTCCGTGACTGGAGGTGAATTGGAGGATCAGATGCGTTGGCGTGTCCGTAGCATTGCCCCAACCTACTTCGGTTACGGGTACGCTCTCGCCTTTACTGTTGAGGGAGAAGCGTGTACTTTCGCCCTTGATCAAGCCCATGTAGGGTTTGAAGGCTGCGTTATTGGTGATATCGCCATAAAGGATGGGATATTCGGCAGCGTTCACCCAGTCGTTTGTCCCTTCGGTGTAACGAACCACGGCTGTTCCGATGCGTTTGGCAAATAGGTTTCCTTCGGCATCTTCCCACCGTTTTTGTAGGAGAACGTTTACTTCGGGGCAGTCTTGTCCCTTCACGATAGAGGCTCTGCCGAAGCCTGTGCGCTTGATTCTGTCAGCCTCGCCTGTTAGTTTGACTTTGTAGTCGAACATTACGCCAGCAGGTTTCTTTGTAAAGGGGATGCCTGTTCCAAGTTTGCTTTGCGGATTTTTGGTGTCTCTGATGGGTTCGTGTACGGTGCCTAAATACATAGAGCCAGCCGCTAATACTTTGATGTTTACGATACCGAGCACTACGCAGGTTTCGATGCGTGTTTCGAGTCGGGCGCAATACCCATCGCCTCTTGGCTCAGAAAATACAGAGGTGTTTGTTTTGGTTACGCCTACTTTTGCTAATACGTTGGAGGTTGCCCACGGCGAACCGCCTAAGTTCTTGTAGGCATCGTTACTGATAATGGTATCGGTTGGCGCTACCTCGTATAGGAGTTTGGTGTTTCCGCCAATGATTAAAGACTCTTCGACTTGGCGCACCAGCCATTGATCCATATTGCCATAAGCAACGGGCTCTACCCTGCGTTGTGCCATCGAAGCAGTGCTAACAACTCCTAAGAGGAGTGTTAGCGCTGTTTGACATACATATTTATTCATCTATTCTTTGCTGATTGTTATAAACTATACCCCCACTTGTCGAGTGCAAATTTCCATTTGCTTTCTACCGTTTTCACGGTGCGCTCGTCGTATTGGTATTTGTTTTTCTTGTATCCTTTCTTTTTGCCGAGGTATTTCTCAATAGCTCCTTTGGCGTCTTCAAATCCAGGGATGTTTAATGTTTTGTAGATGGTTTCGGTCATTTCGAAAGCGTTGGCTTCAAAATCTTCGAACTTCACTTCGATTAAATTTCCTTCGGGGATAAGGTGTTTCTCCTCCTCAAACTTATGGAAGAGCTTATCGTACACCTCAACGAAGTTATCCTCAATCTCTTGGTTAGATATATCTTGGATACGCAGCGGTTGGATGGTGTTAGTGAAGAAGCTACGCGTAGATTCGAACACCGTGTATGGATTACGCTTCAGGTAGATAAACTTCGCGTTGGGGAACATCTCCAAAAGGGTCTTAACACGTCCGGTATGGGGCGGGTTTTTAGACAAGAACTGCGTACCGCCTGTATTCCAAAGCGATATCTTGATTAGTTTCAAGAATGTATCTTTGAAGATGCTGCGCTCAGTTTCGTTGATGTCGTTAAACAACAGGTACTTGTCGCAATACTCACGCATGTGCTTTGGCAAGAACCAGAAGTTGTAGTAACTGTACGGCATCATGTTCGAGAGGGCAAACTCCTCCTCTTGCGGCAGGTCTACTTTAAGCTCCATATTATCCGTCGGGCGTTTGTCGGGCATAAGCCACGCCATATTCTTCTTAAAGAAGGGCTGACCGAAAAGCATCAAATTAGGGAACACAGTTTGGTACGTAGTGTTGTAGCCAAAATGTTTATCGCACGAGAGTACATTGTGCACAAAAGTGGTTCCGCTGCGCCAGTGTCCGAGTATAAATACAGGGTCGTGTGCCAACGTAGTGTCGGCTAACATCTTCTTATAGCGTTTGTTTTCGATGGGTTGAAGCAGACTCAACAGTCGGCAAACGGCTTTCGTTAAGCGATACTTCGATTTGTAGGCTGGATCTATCACGCGATCTTTGGTGATGGCGTTGAATGTTTTCCAGTCTGCCCCCACCAATGTATTGATGGGGAGTTTATTGAATTCTAATAATCCCATAGTTTATTTCTTATAAGTTATGTATACACCTTGTCTGGCGAGTTCGTTGCAAGCAGTCTCGATGGCTTCGTAGTGCGAAGCGTCAATGCCTAAAGCTGGAAGATCAAGCGTTGCCAATGGCTCGGCTGGCTCCATGTCTTTAGCCTCTACAGGATTGAGAATCATACCTACGGCGCAGGTGTTGTTTGTAATCGGGTCTATCAAGATGAACGAACCGCAGCTTTTGTTCTCTTTGTATGCATCAAAGAAGAGTGGCTTAGCGGTTGTAATCACAACGCGACCGATTTGGTTTAGTTGCAGGTTGGTATCTTCCGGAGCTAGTTTGCCGTTAGCAACTGATAGCTCGTCCATCGTGTTTACATCTACTTTATAGCGGATTGCATTGATACGTGCACGCGTTGTATTGGTGGTGTGTTTGATGAAGAACTGCTTTGAAGCGTCCATCTTCTCCTCGTCCATCCACACAAGCATCGCTTCAAGGTTGCGATCCATGCACGGCTGATTGTCTGGAAGTACCAACATATCGCCGCGAGAGATATCAATCTCATCTTCTAACGTAAGCGTTACACATTGTGGCGGAAAAGCGCAGTCCAACTCACCCTCGTAGGTGTGAATACCTTTAACCTTCGATGTTTTGCCCGAAGGAAGTGCCATTACTTCGTCTCCTTTGCGCACAACGCCTGAGGCTACTTTACCACAAAAGCCACGGAAGTCTAAGTTTGGACGTAACACATACTGCACAGGGTAGCGGAACGACTCAAAGTTATGATCGCTTGCAATGTGTACTGTTTCTAAGAAGTCAAGCAACGCTTCGCCAGCATACCACGGGGTGCGTGTAGATTTCTCCACCACGTTGTCTCCGTCTAATGCTGAGAGGGGGATGCATTTGAGGTCTGGTATATTAAGCGGTGCAGCGAACTGCTTATATTCTGCTACGATTTCGTTGAAGCGATCTTCGCTAAAGTCTACCAAGTCCATCTTGTTAACAGCAAGCACAACGTGTTTGATGCCTAACAGCGATACCAAATAGGTGTGGCGACGTGTTTGCGTAATCACACCCGTGCGAGCATCTACTAAGATGATGGCAAGGTTTGCCGTAGATCCACCCGTAATCATGTTACGTGTATATTGCTCGTGCCCTGGGGTGTCGGCAATGATAAACTTACGGCTGTTGGTAGAGAAGTAGCGGTAGGCTACGTCGATGGTGATGCCTTGTTCACGTTCGGCTTTCAAACCGTCAAGAAGCAGGGCGTAATCTATGTTTTCGCCAGCGTTACCAACACGCTTACTGTCTCTTTCGAGTGCGTCTAATTGGTCTTCGTATAGCTTTTTACTGTCAAAAAGAAGTCTGCCGATAAGTGTCGATTTACCATCATCTACCGATCCTGCTGTGAGGAGGCGGAGCAGGTCTTTTTGCTCATCTTTGTTCAAGAACTCCTCAATAGAGAGTCTATTTTCTTGTTGTATATTGTCTGTATTCATTCTGTTTTGTTTGCTTTAAAAGTATCCTTCGCGTTTCTTTTGTTCCATGCTACCCTCTTGGTCAAAGTCGATTACACGTGTGGTGCGTTCCGATTTGGTGGTAGTCATCATCTCTTCTACAATCTTCTCAATCGTATCTGCTTCGCTCTCTACCGCTCCTGTAAGTGGGTAGCAGCCTAAGGTGCGGAAGCGTACCATCTCCATGGTTGCTGTGGCGCGAAGTTCTTCGGGCATACGTTCATCGTCTACCATAATCAAGTTACCGTCCATGTTTACAACAGGGCGTTTCTTGGCGTAATAGAGTGGAACGATTGGGATGTTCTCTAAGCGGATGTATTGCCAGATATCAAGCTCAGTCCAGTTTGAAAGAGGGAATACACGGATAGATTCACCCTTGTGTACGCGTGCATTGTAGATATCCCACAACTCTGGGCGCTGGTTCTTTGGGTCCCATTGGTGGAATTTATCTCTGAAAGAGTAGATACGCTCTTTAGCGCGGCTCTTCTCTTCGTCTCTACGTGCGCCACCAAAGGCTGCATCAAACTTATGCTTGTCAAGTGAAGCGAGCAATGCTTGCGTCTTCATCATGTCGGTGTGTACTTTACTTCCGTGGGTAAACGGACCTACACCGGCTTTGAATGCTTCTTCGTTCGATTCTACGATTAAGTCCCACCCATGCTCTTTGGCATAGTTGTCGCGAAACGCGATCATCTCTTTAAACTTCCAGCGTGAGTCGATGTGCATCAATGGGAAAGGCACTTTACCTGGGGCAAAGGCTTTCTCTGCCAAACGTACCATTACGGCAGAATCCTTACCAATGGAATAAAGCATCACAGGGTTTTCAAACTCTGCCGCTACCTCACGAATGATGTGGATAGCTTCCGCTTCAAGCTCTTGGAGGTGGCTTAATTTGTATTCAGACATATTTTTATCTTTTTAATTTATTTGTTTCTATTGTTATGGTATCAACGCTGAAGCAAGGGTAGCGTCAGCTCGATCAAACGTTCTACTGCTTCGTGCACGTCCATTGTCGACGTATCCAAACTCAACGTTGGAGATTCGGGGGCTTCAAAGGGCGATGATATACCTGTAAAGTCTTTAATTTCGCCACGGCGTGCTTTGGCATATAAGCCTTTCACATCGCGCTGCTCGCACACGGCTAAAGGGGTGCTGATAAATACCTCTACGAAATCTTCTTTCCCTACAATGGAGCTTGCCAACTCGCGCACTTCGTTATTCGGACTGATAAAGGCGGCTATTGTAATAACACCTGTATCAATAAAGAGTTTAGAGACTTCGGCTATGCGACGGATATTCTCAATCCTGTCGGTATCCGAAAAACCTAAGTTATTGTTTATCCCAGTACGAATATTATCGCCATCTAAGATACGACACAGCAAACCACGTTGATGCAGTTCATGTTCAAGGGCGATAGCCAAGGTGCTTTTACCCGAACCCGAAAGCCCAGTAAACCATATCATCACACCGCGTTGCTTCAATAACTCTTCCTTGTCTTTGCGCTGAAGCATGCGATCAAAGATAGGGTGTATATTTTCTGTTTTCATGTACTATATTAAAAGCTCCAAAAGAGCGGTATTAATGTTACGGATATAATAAAAGCGATAATATTGAGCGGCAAACCGATACGCACAAAGTCTTGAAAACGATAATTTCCAATACCCTGCACAATCAAATTAGTCTGATACCCAATCGGTGTAGAGAAGCTTGCCGAAGCTGCCATACAAATCACTACAAAGAATGGCTCTGGATTTACCTCCAACTGTGTAGCTACCGATAGCGCAATCGGAAAACTAAGTGCCGCCGCTGCATTGTTCGTTATCAGCTCTGTAAACACATTGGTGAGGATAAACAGAATCGCCAACAGCGCATAAGGACCTAACTCGTAAGACATCCCTATAATCCGCTCTGCAATAACCGCTGCCAAACCTGAGTTCTCCATCGCCTTACTAATGGCAAAGGCACAAGCAATGGTAATAAGAATATCCCAAGAGATATATTTCGTATATTTTTTAGCTGGAAAGATACGTGTACACGCCATCACTACCGTAGTTACACAGACAAAGAAGAACATATCCAATTCTACATTGGGGAACGACTCCCTTACATAGTTACTCTCTCCCACCGTTGCCCCTACAATCATAATAAATAACAGGATTGAGGCAAGCCATCTACGCCCTTTGATATGCTTTGGAGGCATCTCAAAGTCCGATCCGTTCGAGAGCATCAAGAACACACTCGACTCTCCCCAAGTAGGAATAAAGCTCTCATCGGCATAGATCACCAACGTATCGCCCTCTCTGAATTCTACTTGATTGATATCCTCTTGTATACTCCTACCGTTACGCTTAATCTCACGCACAATACCTCCATAATGGCGATAGAAATCGAATGTTGTCAATGATTTATTGATACCCGGAAAACGTGCACCAAGCACCGCTTCAATACGGTGTACCTTATCGGCAAGACTCTCTGCATCATCGTCCGTATCAAGGGAGTCGCGCACATCGGGCAAAAGTTTATTGGAGAAAAGAACCAAATAGATTATCCCCACAATGGCTATAAAGATACCCACCTTTCCCAATTCAAACATCGTGAAACCTGGATACCCAGCACTCTGCACCATGCCATGCACCACCAAATTGGTAGATGTGCCAATCAGCGTACAAGCACCTCCAAGGATGGTAGCATACGAAAGGGGTATCAAAAACTTTGTTGCCTGTAGCTGCTCTCTATCTGCCCACTTCTTAATCATCGGAGCAAATATAACAACTACGGGTGTATTATTCAGAAAAGCAGAAATCCCTGCTACTGAAGGTAAGATATGTAGCAATGCTCTACCCACTGTGGTACGCTTTTGAGGCAGTACCCACCGCATAAGTTGTGAGAGTGAGCCGCTTCGGCGTACCCCCTCACTCACCAAAAAGAGCAGTGCAACCGTAATCATTCCTTTATTGCTAAAGCCTGCAACCACCTCTTCGGGGGTTAAGATTTTGGCACACATAAAAAGCACCACCACACTAAATAGCACCATACCTGGACGCATTACGTCCAGTGCTAAAGCTGTGATCATACCAATAAGTGTTACAATAACAATTATAATCTCAATACTCATTGTCTAAATTGCCGTTTATATTTATCATCTATACCCTGTTTGTTTTATTCTACAATAAACCAAGGATTCAATAAATCCTCTTTATTGTAAGCCAACGGTATATTTTTTTGATATTGGTATATATCAACTCCTGCAGCACGTGCCACAGCATGTCCTGCTGCTGTATCCCACTCCATTGTAGGAGCAAATCGCGGATAAACATCGGCTACACCTGCTGCTACAAGACATATTTTGATAGAGCTACCAGAAGAGATAAAGTCTACCTGCTTATGTTCTGCACGTAGTTGCTCTATGTATGCTTTTGTCTCGTCACTTAGGTGCGAACGTGAGGCTACCACTACTACGCCTTCGCGGTTGATAGCTGTTAGAGGAAGTATATTTTCGTTATAAGATAACGCTTGCGTATCTTCGTTAAACGTAATATCTGTATATTTATAAGCGCCTAAAGTCTCATCGCCCACATACAGTTCATTCGTAGCAGGTACATACACCACACCCATCACAGGCACACCAGCGGTTACTAAAGCGATATTGACTGTAAACTCGCCATTGCGTTTGATAAACTCTTTTGTTCCATCTAATGGATCTACAATCCACAGCGTTTGCCATGCAGCACGCTCGGCATACTCAATAGTGCGCCCCTCTTCGCTTAACACAGGATAGGGTGTATCTTTTAAGTACGACATAATCACCTCTTGCGCTTTGCGGTCTGCAATAGTAAGAGGAGAATTATCTGCTTTACGCTCTACTTCAAAGTCTGAAGCAGGGTCTGTATATATTTTCATAATCTCAACACCAGCTTTATATGCAGCAACTAATGCAGTTTGAAGAATATCATTATTCATAAATTTCAGCTCTTAAATTATATATAGGGTGCAAATTTAGTAAGATTTGTTCTTCAACCTATTATTAAAGTGATTTTATAACTATATTTCGTAATCAGTTACATAAAATAATTGTAAATTTGCGCATGCGATTAGAAATATAAATATTTTGATAGTAAACCAAATATTCAATTCCATGAAAAAAGACAACATCATTTTTGACATTATCGAAAAAGAGTATCAACGTCAACTAAAGGGCATTGAGCTTATTGCTTCTGAAAATTTCGTGAGCGAACAAGTTATGCAAGCCATGGGTAGCTGCCTTACCAATAAGTATGCCGAAGGATATCCTGGCAAACGATACTATGGTGGTTGCGAAATTGTAGACCAAAGTGAGCAAATTGCCATTGACAGACTTAAAGAGGTGTTCAATGCTGAATGGGCAAACGTACAACCACACTCGGGCGCACAAGCAAATGCAGCTGTTTTCTTAGCTGTATTAAATCCTGGAGACACCTTCTTGGGACTTAACCTTTCGCATGGCGGACACCTTTCGCACGGTTCTCCCGTAAATAGCTCTGGTATATTATACCATGCAACAGAATATAATGTAAAAGAGGAGTCTGGACTTGTAGACTACGACCAAATGGAAGAGGTAGCCCTTAGAGAGCAACCAAAACTGATCGTAGGTGGAGGTTCGGCCTATTCTCGTGAGTGGGACTATAAACGTATGCGCGAAATTGCAGATAAAGTAGGTGCGCTACTCATGATTGATATGGCACACCCAGCAGGACTTATTGCTGCCGGACTACTCAGCAATCCACTCGAATATGCACACATTGTTACCTCGACAACACACAAAACATTGCGTGGACCACGTGGTGGAATCATCCTTTTAGGAAAAGACTTTGAAAACCCTTGGGGTAAAAAAACGCCTAAAGGTGTAACCAAAATGATGTCTCAACTATTAGACTCTGCCGTATTCCCTGGTATCCAAGGTGGACCACTTGAACACGTAATTGCTGCTAAAGCCGTAGCCTTTGGCGAAGCCTTAACACCCGAATACAAAATCTACCAAAAGCAAGTACAACTAAATGCAGCAGCCATGGCACAAGCATTTATGGACAAAGGATACAAAGTAATTTCTGACGGAACCGACAATCACAGCATGCTGATAGACCTCCGCGCTAAATTCCCTGATTTAACAGGTAAAGTGGCTGAGAAGGCTTTAGTATTGGCAGACCTTACAGTAAATAAAAACATGGTACCGTTTGACAGTCGCTCGCCATTCCAAACATCGGGTATCCGTGTAGGCACACCAGCCATCACAACACGCGGTGTAAAAGCGGAGATGATGGGCGAAGTGGTAGAACTTATCGATACTGTACTTAGCAATGTAACATGCGACAAAACAACCCTTGCCGTACGAGACAAAGTAAACAGCATCATGAAAGAGTATCCACTTTTTGCTTGGTAACTATAAACACAAATAATATCTCAAAAACAAATTAATAATTTTATCACAACATGAAGAAAACGGTTCTGCTTTGCGCAGCCGCTGCACTGACTATCTTTGCAGCCTGCGACAGCACAGTTGAAAAGTCTTACAACAAGGGAATCAATGTGATCCCCGTACCTGTAAGTCTTGTTCAAAACAAAGGTGTATTTAAACTTACATCTAGCACTACATTCTCTGCCCCTACAAAAGAGGCACAAACCATTGCAGCATTCTTTGCTAGCAAGATTGGTGCATCAACAGGTAATACACCTGCTGTAAGCGAAACAGCGAAAACATCTAACGCAATTGCCCTTTTGATAGATCCAGCATTGGAACTAAACGACGAAGGCTATACATTAGAATCTACCTCATCACTTGTAACCATCAAAGCAAAGACTCCAAAAGGTATCTTCTTTGGTATGCAAACGTTGATGCAACTACTTCCTGCTGAGATCGAAAGCACACAGAAGGTTGAAGGTATTGCATGGACACTTCCTTGCGTAACAGTAAAGGATGAGCCTCGCTTCCCATACCGTGGAATGATGCTTGACCCATGTCGTCACTTTATCCCTGTAGAGAACATCAAGAAACAACTTGACGTAATGGCTCTTTTCAAACTAAACAACCTACACTGGCACTTAACGGAAGATCAGGGTTGGAGAATCGAGATCAAGAAATACCCAGAACTAACAGCTATCGGTTCTAAACGTATCGAAGGCGAAGGTAACGAGTACGGCGGATTCTATACACAAGAGCAGATCAAAGAGGTTGTAGCTTATGCTACAGCGCGCTTTATCAACGTAATTCCTGAAATTGAACTTCCAGGACACGAGCTTGCAGCAATTGCAGCAATCCCATCACTATCATGTAAAGGCGAACAAGTTACACCACGTATTATTTGGGGTGTAGAAGACGTAGTTATGTGTGCAGGTAAGGAACAACCTTTCGAATTCTTAGAAGATGTAATCGAAGAGGTCGTAACACTTTTCCCTGGTACATATTTCCACATCGGTGGAGACGAGTGTCCTAAGAGAAGCTGGGAAAAATGTCCACTTTGCCAAAAAAGAATCAAAGACAACAACCTAAAAGACGAGCACGGATTACAGAGCTACTTTGTACAACGTATCGGTAAAGTCCTTGAAAAACATGGTAAGAAAATGATTGGTTGGGACGAAATCCTTGAAGGAGGACTAGCTCCATCTGCAACCGTTATGTCATGGCGTGGTGAAGCTGGTGGTATCGAAGCTGCAAACATGGATCACGATGTAATCATGACTCCAGGTAGCGGTGGTATGTACCTTGACCACTACCAAGGTGATGCAAAACTTGAACCCGTAGCAATCGGTGGTTACACAACTCTTGAGAAAACATACAGCTACAACCCAACTCCAGACAAACTGCCTGCTGAGAAGCACCACTTTATTCAAGGTGCACAGGTAAACATCTGGTCTGAGTATATGTATACAACTGATCTTATGGAGTACCGCATCTACCCACGTCTGCTTGCACTTGCTGAGCTTACATGGTCGCCAAACGATCGCAAAGACTATAAAGACTTTGAGCGTCGTATCAATAACGCCTATGTACGTTTAGATATGCACAACATCAACTACCACATTCCACAACCAGAGCAACCAAACGGTTCTAGTGACATGGTAGCATTTGTAGACTCTACAGCGTTGACGTTTACAACCTCTCGCCCAATCGACGTAGTATATACGTTAGATGGAACAGAGCCAACACCAACATCGACTGTTTACACAGCTCCAATCTCCTTTAACGAAACAGGCGTATTAAAAATCCGTTCTGTACTTCCTTCAGGAAAAATGAGCCCTGTGCGCACAATCAATGTAGAGAAGCAAGCATTAGCACCTGCTAAAACAGCTAAAACAAGAGCTGGATTGAAGATGCAAGCTGCTTACGGAACATTCCTTACAGCTAAGGATCTTGCAAATGTAACAAAATGGGAAACTAAAGAGATCAAAAACTTTGGAGATATGCGTATCGAAAAAATCGGCGAATCTCTTGGTAACGCCAAACCTTTTGCAACCATCGCTACAGGATTTATTGAAATCCCTGCTGATGGCGTATACTACTTCTCTTCGGACAACGAAGAGGTTTGGATTGATGGCAAACTTATCATCACAAACGCTGGCGAAACAAAGCGTTTCTCTCGTAGTGATGCTTCAGTTGCATTGGCTAAAGGTCTGCACGAATTCAAGACTGTATTTATCGGTCAAGTAATGGGTGGATGGCCAACTTATTGGAATCCAGCAAACGTTTCTATGCGCAAAGCAGACGAAGCTAAGTTTGCTCCAATCAAAGACACAATGTTATCTTTCTAAGATACCGTTAAACTAAAAAGGTTCAGTTAGAACACAAAAAGAGAGCCAACGATCATTCGATCGTTGGCTCTCTTTTTGTGTTCTAACTGAATATCACTTCTGATTTTAGAAAGCCTCTGTCATGTTCATATAAAACAACATGCCTTGACCTGGCTCTTGACCCACATCCAATCGGAAGTTCTTACCTGGTTGCATCTGAATACGTAAGCCTACACCATAATTAAATTTCCACTTATCCCAGCAAAACGGCACATTACTTAGCGAACCAGCACCACCCCATGCCACAAAGCCAAGTTTAGCCCAGATACTTCCACTCTTATAATCTGCCGGAGAGCCAAACATATGACGGTATTCTACGATACTATATGCCATAGACTTGTCTCTATATTTACCCCAATAGTATCCCCTTAAATCAAAAGGAGAACCAAAAGAGGGTAGCTCTGTAAAAGGAACATCACCAAAACTCATTTGAGACTTTACGATCCACCCAAGTGTACTTCGTGGTCTGAATACAGGTTGAAAATGTCGATACTCTAATTCTAGCTGTTCGTAATTGTAAGCCCCACCCAAGTATTTTCCGAATACACGTCCGTTTACACTCAATAGCACGCCTTTTGATGGTGTTGCTACGTCATCACGCGTATCATATTGTATCAATCCACCGATACCAATATTGAGGTATTCTGGTTTGAATTTCTTAAAATAGCTATCTTCCGCCATTAAGGGATTAATATCTGTAGATTTGGAATAATTTATATCGAACAGACCACCCAAATAGAAGTTAGGCTTTACTTCCCACACAAAACGGGGATAAAGCTGAAGCGATGTTTTCTTAAACAGTGTCGTAGAATCACCTAGCTCCACTTGTGCAATATTGTCAAATCCTTTTCCAAAATAGTTGCTTGGTTCACTCCGAAAGCCGTAATTTACATAGATTCTAAAACGATTCTCGTTAAAGAAAAATGTACCCGCTCCAGCCACTACAATTGTTCCATTCAATGACAAGTTAAATCCGATAGGAAGAAATGAACGTTGCGAAACAGTATCTGCCTTGTTTAATCTAAAACTTGCCAACATCGCTCCGCCTACACCTACCGATGCCTCTGGCGTATACGAAGGACCTCCCAGTATAGAGAGCCACAAATTTTTATTTGCTCGAATTGAATCTTTTCGCTGCTGTTTCTTATAGCGTTTGAGTTGCTTATCCGTTAGGGGCTGATTCTCCAGAATCACCAATTCTCCAGGAACAGAATCTGTTGGTAAGTGGTATTCGATCTGCCCTTTCGAATAGAGCGAACACATAGAAAACAGTATGCATAGAAATAGAATCTTTGTAATCTTCATAAATATTTTTTTAGTGCAAAAAAAAAGAGAAACATTATTCTGGCGTATTCTAGTATGAAATACATGTCTACGACACAAATATAACAATTTATTCGTTGCTCTAATTGCGTGATTGAATCGAATTTAACATTATAGAGGGTGTAACGAGTCAAAGCGTAGAAAATAATTGATAATATAAAGAAAATTGTTGTTTTTTTAGATAAAAACCTTACATATTAGGCGAAAAAAAAGCGGAATAGCTATCTTCTGTTGAAGAGCTTATCCGCCTAACTACTGTTAGCTATTCGTTTTTTTGAGGAACGAACTTTTTTCCTGAGCGTTAATTATTTCACAACAACCAAGCCCATCTGTTAACCTTAAATCTAATACCATGAAAAACACAATGCAAATATAGTGCTTTTTGTGTCACACAACATAATAAATAGCTTTGAAAATGAATATATTCAATCTATTTAACTAAACAGTGTTGTATAACAGATTTTATAAACATATTTTCATTCAATTAGTGAACCTTTCGTTGCGACGAGGCACGAATAACTAATTTTGCATTCAAAGCAATCGTTTGCGGTTTGCGACATATTTCATCCATCTCCATCTCATCAATTAACAGCTCTGCCACCTGCTTACCGAGCAATCGCTCACACTGATCTACAGACGAGAGCGAGGGATCAACAAATTCACAAAAGGGCTCATTCGCAAACCCCACAATGGCAAGCTGCTCAGGAACTGATACGCCTGCTTTCTTAAATGCATGCATCGCTCCAATGGCAGAATAATCGCCGGCAGCAAATAGCGCATCAGGAAGTGTTCCACTAGCTAACATATCTAGCGCCACGGCTCTGCCTGTTTCCAATGTTATGGCTTCTCGAACGAGTGATGCATCAAATGCTATATTGTAATCGACTAAAGCCTGTTTATAGCCTTCTAATCGATCTCTGTATACATTTAATGTTTGCGGACCTGCCAGATGCATAATACGCCTGCACCCCTGCTCGATTAACGATGTTACAGCTTGATAGGCGAGTGCATAATTATCAATCATGATCTTATTCACCTCAAGGCTTTCGGGGATACGATCAAAAAACACAAGCGGAATCTTTTTTTGAAAGAAAGGGTTGAAGTGGTCGTAGTTGATTGTTCCTGCAGCCAAAGAGACTGCCAATGCATCAACCTTCTTAGAGAGCATTGCACGCACTGCGGCACACTCATTACTATACGACTCGTTAGACTGTGCAATCAGCACACTGTATCCTGCTTTACCTGCCTCACGCTCGATCTCGCCGATTACGGAGGCAAAAAAGTTTCGATCAATCCTTGGCACGATCACCCCAATAACAGAACCCCGACCCGTGCGCAGATTCTGCGCAACCGAGTCGGGGTGATAATTTAATTCCGTTGCTAATGCGTTCACGGCTTTCTTCATAGCATCCCCAATACGTGGATGATTCTGTAAAGCACGCGATACAGTAGCTGGGGTGGTGTTTAACCTACGGGCTATATCCTGTAATGTTATCCGTTTATGTTCCACCTTTAATGTTTATGTAATGTTTAGTCGAACATGTGTCTAAACTTACCAAAGATAGTCTCTCTCACCTCTTTAGATGGTTTAAAGTTTGCAGATTCTTCTAGCTCATTCAATGTTTTTTTCTCTGCATCTGATAGCTTTTGTGGGATATATACGCTCACATTCACTAACAAATCTCCTGTGCCGTAGCTGTTAACAGACGGAAGTCCTTTGTTACGCAGACGCAATACTTTGCCTGGCTGTGTACCTGGATCTATTTTCACTTTCACTTTGCCTTCGATCGTTGGAACTTCTACAGTTCCCCCCATCGCTGCCATTGGGATTGTTAGCAATAGATTGTATAGCAAATCATTTTCATCTCTGATTAACTCAGGGTGTTGCTCCTCTTCTACCAAGATAAGTAGATCGCCATTAATACCACCACGACGTGCAGCATTACCTTTGCCACTCATCGATAGTTGCATGCCTTCTGCTACACCTGCTGGAATATTAATTGTGATTACCTCATCCTCTTTAACGATACCTTCACCAGCACATGCTTTACACTTGTTTTTGATTAGCTTACCTTCACCAGAACAGGTTGGGCAGGTTGCCTGTGTTTGCATCTGACCCAAGATTGTATTGGCAATACGCATCACTACACCGCTACCATTACAAGTAGAACAGGTTGTTTTGCTGTGCGAATCTTCTGCTCCATCGCCACCACATTTGCCACATGAAACAAATTTCTTAACCTTAATCTTTTTCTCTACGCCATTTGCTACCTCTTTAAGGGTTAGCTTAACTTTAACGCGTAGATCAGAGCCTCTATTCACACGTCGTCCGCCACGCTGACCGCCGCCACCGCCGAATCCACCGCCGAAGTGACCACCAAACATATCTCCAAATTGAGAGAAGATATCATCCATAGACATACCGCCGCCGCCGAATCCACCGCCGCCGCCGCTAGCTCCACCAACGCCTGCATGCCCATACTGGTCATAACGTCCACGTTTATTGGCATCACCTAAAATATCATAAGCCTCTGCAGCCTCTTTAAAGTTCTCTTCTGCTTGAGGATCCCCTGGATTTTTATCTGGGTGATATTGTATCGCTTTTTTACGGTATGCTTTCTTAATCTCTTCTACTGTTGCGCCTTTGTCTACGCCCAGTATCTCATAAAAATCTCTTTTAGCCATCTTTGTATTTTATCCTTACTTATTCTGCAACCACTACTTTGGCGTGACGGATTATCTTGTCGTGCAACGTATAACCTGTTTGCACACAATCCAACACTTGCCCTTTAACATCTTCTGAAGGTGCAGGAATAATTGCTATCGCCTCACTAATTTCAGCATCGAATGTTTTCCCTTTTACTTCAATCTCTTTAACACCCTGTGATGCTAAGAACTTTACAAATTTACCGTGAATCAACTCTACGCCTTCAGCTACAGCTTTCATATCCGCTGCCGAATCAATGTTTGCCAAGGCACGGTCAAAATCGTCAACCACAGGCAATAGTGCTGTTAGTGTCGACTCGCCACCATTTTTGATCAAATCAGCCTTTTCGCGTAATGTACGCTTGCGGTAATTGTCATACTCCGCCATTAAACGCAAATAAGTATCGTTTAAGTCGTTGAATTTCTTTTCGAACGAAGCTTCTGCATTGGTCATATTGTCAGTTTCTTCTGTCGAAACCTCCACATTCTCTGCCGCATTTTCATTACTTACCTGCTCATTTGTCTCATTTTGCATCTCTGGCGCATCGTTTAGCACCTCTGTCTCTTGGTGTTTATCTTTATTATTCATCTTCATATTCAATGGATATTTCTTTTATCTATTTTATTTATCTCTTCAATCAAATTCGTAACAGATTATCTATAAACTAAATAGATCGATTACGAATCATACTCAAACAAGCTCCTTTGCGGAGTTATTCTATTTTGTTTTTTGCTAAACCACTATATAACAAAAAAAAGTACCTATTCACGTAGAATAAGTGCTTTACAGTTCTCTACAACGTACAAGCTGTAGTACAAAAACATTGCCAAACTTAATTATCGTTACAACTTTCGCAGCAGCATACTTACGTTTTTACGAAACTTACTAACCCCCCACGTGATAAGTAATGGGCGCACAACCTCCCAAACCATAGGCATATACCCTTTAATCTGAGCAAAGTAATCGCCCAAATCGTTGTCTACATTGCTCTCGGCTGTAGGATTTGCTTTTTGAGGTACAGTTTTTGGGAATAAGATCGAACTTACCCCCTTCAGCATCAACGTACCTGCATGCTGATGTATATAGTCGAGATGTGCGCCAATAAGTTGTTCTTGCTGGTCACATCGTTTCATTAATCTCATTTTCTCACAGGTCAGCGCCTGGAGTGGTGTCAACTTGCTGTTCGGAGGATTCATCTTTTTTTATATCATTTGCCAACAATGAGGCAATAATTATATTCATTATTTTCTCACGGATACAAGCGCCTTTAAAAGCAATCAGCGCAATTAGCAACAGATAAATAGCTGCTACCAACAAGAAACCCAGCGCCGTATCCCCTAAATACTCACCAACAAAAAAGCCCAATGCGATAAATACAAATAAGCATGCAAAGAAAGCCAAAAACATTAAAACCAAACCATACGAAAGGAGGGAAATAAGCTTCCCTGCCCTTTCGTATGTATTCAATTTTAAAAGTTCAAGCTTTAGTTCAAGATAGGTCGAAGTATCTTTCTTCAATCTATCATACACCTCTTCTGGATCTTTTTTCATAGGTAGTTGTTTGTTGTTAATCTACAACCGTTTCTGCTGGTGCTTTTATCTCTGGCACCTTACAGTTACACTTTACATTGTCTACGGCTTCTTTTACAGAATCTGCCATATCCGCTAAACTCTCTTTTGCTTTACCCAATAAACAGCCTGCATCTTCGACCCACTGCTCTTTTTTGTCTGTTGTAAGCAAATAAGCAACGGCAGCACCAATAGCGGCACCTGCCAATAAACCTAACACTAATTTTGAATTTTCTGTTTTCATAACTTGATAGTTTTTAGTTCGTCTAAAGATAACTTAAATAAAGATGAAACAGTTCTTCGATTAACATTATTTATCCTATTTAACAAACTGTACGGCTACCCAGTTGTTCTTTTCTGTATTCGAGACGAAACGCAGGTTATACTTCGCACACTCAGCTGTGATAGCTGGAATATCTTCGGTATAGAATCCACTCATAAACAGTGTACCGCCTACGGCTAAATGAGCTGTATAGTGGTGGATATCATTCAATAATATATTGCGGTTGATGTTAGCAAAGATAATATCAAACATACCAGCTGTTTCTAGTTGTTCTGCACCACCTAATCCAACTTCAATTTGTGCTGTATTATTCATTTTAACGTTGTCTAATGCATTCGCATATGCCCACTCGTCAATATCAATTGCTACAGTCTTTTTTGCACCTTTCATTGCTGCGAGTATGGCGAGTACGGCAGTACCACAACCCATATCAAGCAGTGCTTTTCCTTCAAGTTCTAATTTTAGCATTTCGCTAATCATCAAAAAGGTAGTTTCGTGATTACCTGTACCGAAAGCCATCTTAGGGTCAATTACGATATCGTATTTCACCGCTTCGGTAGCATGGAAAGAGGCTCTGATAATACACTCATCTTTGATACGAATTGGTTTGAAATAGTTCTTCTCCCACTCCTCGTTCCAGTCTTGACCTTCAATCAATTGGATCGTATGTGTAATTTCGACTCCTTCAAGTGGAAATTGAGCAATTGTTGCGTTTAAAGCCTCTTCGCTATATAACTTAGCCGGAACAAAAGCTGTTAATCCAGTTTCGTTCTCTGTAAAACTCTCAAAGCCAATCTCACCAAGTTCTGCTGCAAGCACGTCGTTGATAATCTCTTTTTCGATAGCGGATTGATAGGCAAAAGTCAATTCGTAATAATTCATCTATTTCTGTATTTGTTGCGTTTATCTATTTTAGTACACGCCACTTCGCAAACGAGCGTTAGGAGCGTGTACTATAAAATGTACAAACATTGTTTATTGTTTGATCGAAGGCTCTTCTAGTCCGTAACCTTTTTTCTTGTCTTCTATTTTAAGCATCACGGCAAGCACAACGGCTACACCTGCAATGGCTGCAAAGGTAAGCATTGGCAACGTATAATCATAATGATTTACACCATCAATCACCGTTGTACAATATTTATTTAATTCCCATCCAATCAAATAAGGAACTCCCATAAGCCCGATATTCTGAAGCCAGAAGATTACGGCATACGCACTTCCTAACTGCTTTTCGGGGGTGATGCGTGTCAGCGTTGGCCACATAGCTGAAGGTACTAACGAGAAAGCCACACCCATTAAAATCATCAATGCGATAGAGACTTCGTTTTGGTTTAATCCTGGTAGCGCAAACAGTAGATGAATAATCACCAATAGGATAGATCCAAGAATCATTAAGGTAGCTGCCTTTCCTTTCTTGTCAATGATCGTACCAAAGATAGGCGTCATCACTAAAGTACCAAAAGGCACCAGCCCTGGAATGATACCTGCATAGTAGGGATCTACGCCAAACTTCTGCACCATTAGATCGGTTGCATATTTCAAGAATGGGAATACACCTGCATAGAACGAAAGACATAAGAAACAGATAATCCAAAACATTTTATTAGACACCAATACTTTAATGTCTGATAGTTTAAATGCCTCTTCAACATCTTCGTCGCACGCTTTATCATGCAACTGCTTCTCTAAACGCATATCCAACACAGTGTAGCAGATATACATCACCAAACCTGCAAGTAGTGCAATACAGCCCAGCATTACAGGGGCTGCCACATCGCCAAACGCCATTGCTGTTGGCACAGAAACCATCAATGCAAGCGTTGTTCCGATACGTGCCACGGCAATTTGCAAACCTAGTGCTAAGGCAAGCTCTTTCCCTTTAAACCATTTTACGATTACTTTTGAGGCTGTGATACCGAATATCTCCAAGCCTACACAAAAGATTGCATAACCTACACTTGCTACAATCACCTCTAGGTCGATACCAAACAGTTCGGCATCTTCGGCAATACTGGTCGAAATAGCTACATATTTAATTACTGCACCAATAACCATTAAGGTAGATGCCATAAGCCCCGTAAAGCGTACGCCCATCTTATCGAGAATAATACCACCAATAAGCAGCATAAACAAGAATACGTTAAACCAGCCATAGGCACTTGTGAAAAGTCCATACTCTTCGCTGTTCCATAAAAGCTGACTTTCGAGCATTGTTTTTAGAGGCGCCATTACATCGGCTACGAAATAACCTGTAAGCATTGTAAACGAAACGGCAAGCATGACAAGCCATCGCTTGGTTGCAGAGTCTTTAAGTGTTGATTTCATTGAAATTAATTTGGGTTGATTATATTAATAAATTTTATTTCTGTTACGATAGCACACCAATTTTATTGGTCTAGCAGCTCTGCTACAACAAATGTGCTTCCGCCAATAAAGATTAGATCTTCGAGGGTAGCCTCTTCGGTTGCTGCATTAACAGCCTCTTGCACGGTTGCATACGAGGCTCCGCGCAGGTGATGCGTTGCGGCAAGTTCGGCAAGTTCGGCGGCTGGCATTGCTCGGTCTATTGAAGCGCGTGTAAAATAGTAACGCGCCTCTTTGGGTAGTATGGATAGTACGGCGTTGATATCCTTATCGTTTACCATACCGATTACAAAGTGAAGCGTTTGGTACTGCTCTTTAGCAAGTTGTTGCACAATATACTCCATACCGCCAATGTTATGCCCTGTATCGCAAACCATCTTTGGGGCGTTTGTTAGAATCTGCCATCTTCCCATAAGGTGTGTTAGCTTTACTACATTTTCGAACCCTTCACGTACGGCTTGCATCGGAACAGAAAATCCTTGTTCGCGCAAGCAGCGCACAGCCGTCAGCACTGTTTGTGCATTCTCTAGCTGCACCAAACCAGCGAGTGCACTCTTTATTATACCATAATTTGCGGTAAAGTAAGTCCACCCCGCTGCGGTAGTAAATTCGCTTTTAGGGATTGTACATTGCTCTGCTGCAAAATAGATTGGTGCATGGTTCGCCTGTGCCGACTCCAAAAACAGTTGTTTCACCGTATCGTGTGCATTCCCAATTACCACTGGCGTCTGCTCTTTTATAATCCCTGCCTTCTCTTTGGCGATAGCTTCTAGGGTATTGCCTAGGTATTGCGTGTGGTCAATGCTGATATTTGTAATTACACTTAATATCGGATTGATAATATTTGTACTATCCAGACGCCCCCCTAAACCAACTTCGATAAGTGCTATATCAACATTTTCGGCACGAAAATAGTCAAAAGCCATCGACATGGTTAATTCAAAAAACGAGGGTGCAAGTGTTTCGAAGTATGTTCTGTGTTTCTCCACAAACCCCACTACCTCACATTCGGGCATCTTTACACCATTCACACGGATGCGTTC
>CAMQTD010000030.1 GCA_947036995.1 uncultured Parabacteroides sp. | reverse complement strand
CCGATAATGGTTTCACCCTTTTGATCAACAACAGTTCCTGTGATTGTTTTTTCTGCCTGTTGCGATACTTTTGTTAATCTTGCCGTTGGGATAAGGTTATTTCCCGCTGAAGCTGGTACGGCTTGTGCTATACCAACCGAAGCTAAAAATAGAGTAGACCCTATAAATACTTTCTTGGTTAAGCCTAAACGCTTAAATTCGTGTTTCATGATAAAATAAGTTTAATTAAACAATAGTTAATTGCTATAAATAAAAATTACTATAATTTGACACAAAAGTAGGGTTCAGAAAGTTAATCACAGGACCTAATTGTCCGAATTTAGGTGCCTTATTGTCCAAAGATACAAATTTAACAGTCGAAACACAAAACACTAACACAAACATAAAGAGCCATTTAAATAGACAAAATCTATCCAAAAGGCTCTTTATGATAAAATACTTTTATATTTAATCCAGTTTGTGTATTATTTTATAGTATTGCTTACTTTTAAGATATCTTTTCTACCACAAACGAATAATTCCCCTTCTTCACCATCTTCTTTGCCTGAAGCGACAGTCGATATACCTCTTTACCCCATACATTAGACAAACGAGTATCTTTCAATACAACAGTTTCGATAGAAGGTGTAAACAGTTTGGCATCATATAGCAGTTGTACACATTCACCTTGAACCGTTATTTTTATTTTTCCGGAAACTGACATATCTACATCGCCCCAAGTTAGGAAGTTAATTTGATTCGGTGCCACCTCCTTATTAAGAACAAAACGATCCGATATATTCAGCTTATTCTTTTTAAGGGAATAAGAGCGAGTCCACTGATCTACACAAGCAGATGCAGGATATGCAGTAGCAATATTGGCAGAAAAAGTTTTCTTTTTAGCATTAAACGCTACTGCTGTAGCTTTATATTTAGCACCAAAAGATTGAGGCACGCCATTTATCATAGGTAAATTATGATAATTGCTTTGCATGGTCCAAATATTATAACGCTCACTTGAGAATGTTTGACGTGTATAAGTACCTACACCTGCATCAATAAGCATAGGAATACTATTGAGGTAGAGCGAAAAAGTTCCTGCATCGTTATGGTTATGACTCTCATTGTTATATCCACCTTTGGCTGCAAAAAAGAGTCCATCAGCACTACCCATATAGCAAAATTCTGTTTCTGGATACCATGTGTAGGCAGGCGATTGATGCATAGGCGTAGCTGTAGCCATCTCATTTGCATATAAAACAGTTTGCAAGGTTCTAAAGATATCTCTGCTTGACGAGGCTGTCTTTTTCTCTTTCTTATTCTCTAAATATGCTGCGTATTGCTGCATCTCTACGCTATTAACGGCCTTACCGTAGCGATAGATAACAGCACCATCTCCACCTCCTTTTGCCGAAGCATCGGCAAAGTTGACTACCCAACCATCTCCAACATAAGAGCGCGAAATATATTCGCCCATATTTTTAATGATAGGTTCGTCAAAGAGAGAGATCTTCCCTCCTGTTCCATCATACAATACTTGTAGATAGTCATACATTTTTCCTGCGGCATGCCCCCAGTAAGAGGGACCCTCTTCACAAGCTCCATCGCTATGCGTGTAGTTGATAAATTTATCTACTGAAATCATGGAGCGATATACTGCTTTTGCCAATACCTCAGGATCTTTTTCTAGTAATAAAAAACATTGTAATACATTAGAGTTACACCATGGATTCCAGTTATTCACTAATCTACCAGGTTTATAATCAAATGCCATCCACCAGAAACGATCTACATGCATATAAGTATCTAAAATACGTTCTTGTAATTCTGCACGCAAACGCTCTGCGATTACTGGATTTGCTTTATCAAATTCCGTGTGGAAAAAGTAATAAACCCACGAAAGCATTGATCCCATATCTCCAGAAGTAAGATCAATTACATGCTCTTTATAATCAGGAAGTGAACGTTTAGAGTGTTGTGCACTTAGGTGTGCCGAGAGCACCCATGAGGTCATTTCGCAACTATGAAACACGCCATTAATCAGTTGATCAACAAAACGCCCTTTACCTTCGGCAAGCTCTGCCATCATCAATGCAGCAATTGCACTATTATTAGCTCCAAAAGGATCTTGCATAATATTACGATTACCACTACGTTCATATTCCAGGTAATCCGTTGCTTTAACTACACGCCAAGTATAGTCTAACTTTTTTTCTCCTGCTTTAATAAAATCAGCTTTATGAGCTGTTAATAATTCATCCCATCCTGCACGATCTGTATAGGCTGGATAAGGTACCCAAGACTGGTTTAAAAGCAATGCCTCTTTGAGTTGTGCAATAGTTACTTCTTTTTGGAGCAAATTACGCTCAGTATAAGCCTGTGTTTGTACAAATGAGACTACACAGAGTAGTAATAATAGTGAAAACTTTTTCATGGTGTTTTATTTCAAATGGTTTCTATTTCGATGGTTTCTGATAAGTAAAAAGAGCAAATGTATTTGAATACATTCAACATACACCTGCTCTTTATTTGTTATAATATTATTTCACTGTCCAACGAACAGTGTCTGACTCTTTAATCTTTTTACTTGTACTACGCGCCTCAACGGTATTGTCTCCATTTGAAAGCGAGACTCCTTTCCATGCGAATGTAGCGTAGTTATCTGGTTTTTGCTTACCTACACTTATGCCGTTTACAAATAGTTCGACTTCAGGAAGGTTTGAGAAAACCATCACATCAGTTTGAACAAGTGTACGTTGTGTATGTCTGCGGTTGGCAATATAGATAAATTGATCTTCGTTGTTCCAGTTCGCTTTATAGAAGTAAAAAGCATCTTTACGCACTTTACGGTCAAAAGTTACCAATCCTTTATCATTAATCCCAGGGCGATCACCTTCTGTACGGTGTGCTGCTCCAAAATCAAAAAGATTCCAAATAAATGAACCCCAGATAAATGGACGTTCGGCAATGGCTTGCCAGTTACCAATGTGATAAAAGGTTTGGAAGTTTTCAGGATGCCACCAGCCTGTAGCTTTACCAGCCTTAACAGAATCTTGTTGATGGTAGATGCTTGCACCTGCACCATATTCACTGATTCCCATTTTGTATTGAGGGAATGCTTTATGAGTTTTGTCTGCCCATTTACCCATATCGGATGGTGAACCTCCATACCAACCAAAATATTGATTCCAAGCAATAACATCTGTTATTTTATTGATATCATCTGCGAAGTGAGAAAAACTTGCAGCTGTAGTAGGGCGTGTAGTATCTTCTGTTTTGGATAATGCATCTAACTCCTTAATGTATGCGATTGGATTGTCTCCATGCGTTTTAAGCTCATTAAACAGTCCCCAGAAACAGATTGATGGGTGATTGTAGTGTTGACGAATAAGTTCTTTAAGTTGCTCTTTTCCGTTCTCTTTGAATGATGCAATATCATTAAATCCACGATCTAAGTAACCTCCAGGTCCAATAAATGGAATTTCTGCCCATACAACTAAACCATTGGTATCCATTAAATCGTAAAAGTAAGATGCTTGTGGGTAATGCGCTAAACGCACAGCATTCGTTCCCATCTCCAACATAATCGCTGCATCTTCCTCATGATGTTGTGGACGCAACGCATTGCCGACCTCTGCTCTATCTTGATGACGGCATACACCTTGTAGCTTCAGGTGTTCGCCATTTAAAAAGAACCCCTCTTCTGCATCTACATGGTAAAAACGAAGTCCGAGTGGTTGAATCGAACGATCTAACACTTTACCATTAGCAGTAAGCGTAATCTCAGTACGATAGATAAACGGATCTTGACGACCATTCCATAAGCGTGGATTCTTAATCGTTAACGGAAGCTCCACGGTTGTAGTGGTAGTAGGTGCTGCTGTTACTTGTTTGTTTTCTTCAATAACAAGCTTATCTCCATTCCACACTTTCACATTTACTTGAACAGGTGCTGCTGTTTGAAGTGCATTCGATACTAACACCTTAGCATTTACATCAGCTTGCTTCTTTGTTACTTTATTTTGCATCAAATAAACACCTGGTGAGGCATAATCCGTAAGCGAAATATTAATAGGATCTGTTACAATCAAGTTTACATCACGGTAAATACCTCCATAGAAATTAAAATCACCCAACAGAGGCATGATATCTAGTTGAAGTGCATTGTTTACTTTTACGTGCAGGGTATTCTTTGCACCATATTTTACGCAGTCGGTTAGTTCATATACAAAAGCACCATACCCACCACGGTGTTCACCAATATGGACATCGTTTACAAAAAGGTTTGCAATTGTATTTACACCTTCGAAACGGATAAATAGGCGTTTCCCTTTCCACTCGGGCTTTACAAACAGTGTTTTTGTGTAGTTACCCATTCCACGGTAATAATCCTGTTTGCCAGATAGAGCATCTTGGGCATTCCACGTATGTGGTAAATCTACTCGCTGTCCGCTTTTACGTTGCACTTGGTGTGAAAAGCGAAAGTGCCAATCGCTGTTAATCAATATCTCTTTTCGCTCAGCAAAAAGGGTGGTACTCATAAGGAGCATCATCAAAGCTAAAACTGTGTTCTTCATCATTTAACTAATTTTGATGTAAAGATAAGTAGTTTGTTATAATTAAAGTGACAGTAATTATCCAAATTAAAGTCTCTTTTTGTCTAAAATCGGTTATTAAATAGTTAAATACCAATCATAACACAAAAAGCACCTATCTTGTTACGTACAAGATAGGTGCTTTTTAAAATTGATAGCCAAATTCGTTTTAAAGCAAACAGAGCCACCTCAACATATATAGGATTATTGCTTATCCCCTTTTTTTACCAATTTAATCTCTTTAAGCGAACTATCACGCTTCACCTCTTCGCCATTCCAAGCCTTTTTGCTTGTCCAGTCGGCAGCAGGAGCAGTCCAAAACTCATCGTTAGCAGGCAATCCTAATGGAAGCATACCCATTGAACAAAGATATACACTACCTGTATTGGTGTATCCTTCAGACATACCAATTTGTGATCCTGCAAAACCCATTGTTAACCAACCGTTAGCATCGAAGTTCTTTGGTGATTTCATTTGATTACCAATCACGGCTGTTAAAGCACAACGTACTTGAGCAGGAGATGTATGTTTAGGTAATTTATGCATCAAGCAAACTTGAGCTAAAGCATGAAAAGCACCAAAACGATATACGATAGAACGACCTACTACAGGGAACGTTCCCTCTGGAGAGATGTAACGCTCCAAAATATCAGCATAGCGCACGTGGCGATTTACTTGTACTGCGGCAAAGTTATCATCGCGTAGGTTATGTTTTTCCATCACCATCAATACATCTGTAAGCATAGGGTGAATTACAAAACTGTTATAATAGTCCATATGGAAAGAGGGTCCATCACCATATACACCATCTCCTTTATACCAAAGGTCACGGAATTTATTCACACCATAAGTTAAACGATGCATATCACACTCACCTGTAAACTGTAAAATTGCTGCTTCGACAGTAGATGCAAATAGCAACCAGTTATTTTCCCAAGGCTTGATTTGGCGCGAACGCTTAAGCTCTGTAATTACCCACTCTTTAGCTTGCGGATCTAACTTTTCCCATACTTGCGTAGGTGAGCGCATCAATCCTTGTGCAAAAAATGCTGCATCAACAAGCGGTTGATACGGCGTTCCGAATACCAAATAATCAGGAGACGAAGGGTCTACTGCATTCTTGATACCTTTTACCATTAGATCAATATATTTTTTACGTAATTGTCCTTCTGGAGTTTCATCTGGTCCAAGCTCTAACCATGGTGCAAGACCACAATATAAACGCCCTACAGCCTCAAGGTGTGCAAAGATGCTACGATCTTTAGACAACGACTCATAAGGCATATTCTTCTTTAATGTTCCTTCGCTTAGGTTTGTAAGCACTGGATCAGCAATCTTCACCATTGTTTCTACCCAAAAGGCACGATCTTCTGCTCCTGTAGAAACTTTATCTTCTACAACTGCTGGTGTGGTAGCGCAACTTGCTAACATCCATACACCACAGATTAGTGATGCAAATTTAGTTATCGTATTCATCTTAGTTTTTGTTTAATAGTTTTTTCATCTTCATTAGCGCCTCAACATAGTAATAGTCGCCATAGCTAATAGGCACATCAACTTCAGATTTATTTGGGAAGTGACCTGTACAGTGCATCAATGTAAAGTTACAGTTTTCGCCTTTTGCTGAAAGATATTGAGGTGTAGTAAGTGAACGGATTTGATCTTCGGCATAAGCAAAACATTTCTTACCAAAATCACCCTTATCCATTTGGCTCAATTCGATCAAAGCACAAGCCATCAAACCTGCAGCTGAAGCATCACGTGGAGCGTTTGGAATATCTGGTGCATCAAAATCCCAATAAGGAACTTTATCTGCTGGCATTGCTGGGTGATCCATTAAGTAATTAGCAATATTACGCGCTTGTTCGAAATAACGCTTATCGCCTGTTTCACGATACATCATTGTATACCCATAGATAGCCCAACCTTGACCACGTGCCCAAACAGATTCATCTGCAAAACCTTGGTGAGTTTGTTTTTTATGAGGTACTCCTGTTATTGTATCGTAAGAAACTACGTGATAACAGCTATAATCATCTCTAAAGTGATTTTTCATTGTTACATCAGCATGCGATTTTGCTATATTTTCGAAACGCTTATCGCCTGTTGCACGTGATGTCCATGTGAACAACTCAAGATTCATCATATTATCAATAATCACAGGATATTGCCAGATCTTTTTGTTGAAATCCCATGAACGAAGTGCGCCTACGATAGAATCATAGCGTGTTGCCAATGAGCGTGCACCTGTTACCATTACATCTTTATAGGCTGGATTACCTGTAATACGGTATCCATTACCATAACTACAGTATAACATAAATCCTACGTCGTGGCTATAAGTAACATTTTTAGCTCCTTCTACACGAGCAGTAAACATCTCTGCATATTTTTTCAATGCTGGCGTTGGGTTGTTTTCGTACAAATACCAAAGTTGCCCTGGGAAGAATCCACAGCACCACCAGTGATGTAACTCACTTGTTGCTAATTTACCCTCTTTATTTACACATTTAGGTAATTTACCCGCTTGTGTTTCAAGATTAGCAGCCATCAATAAAGCTTGCTCTGTAGAAAGTTCAAGACCACGATCAATTACATCGATCAAAGGCTCTTGTGTTGGTTGTTGATTACAAGCAGACAGTATGAGTCCCATTGTAAAAAGAGAAATTAACGTACGTTTCATTGGTATCAATAAATTTACAGTTTAAAATATTATTTTTCAATTGCAAATATATGCAAAAGCCCCACCTTACATACTGTAGTATAATCTATATCTATTGCAATATTGTATCAAATAGTGCAATAAAGGCTGAAAACGTGTATAAAAGTCAAAATAGCTTCATCATTTACACAAATAGAGCGCGCAATATTATAGAATTTAGAACGAGTACAAAAGCTGCTTAAGTAATACAAAAAAGAGGTTGCCGAGCCTAGCTTAGGTAGCATATATCATGTTATCGCTTGAATGAATCTTCAATTTCATTTTGTAAGAACCGATTTATATCGTCTCTCCTACCTCAAACAAGGCTGTTGTTTTGATCAAGTAATAACCTGTAAATTAAGTACGCATACAGTTTTCTACAGCGTATATTATCATAACCTAACAATACAAATACAACGCTTCACCTACATTAAAATATACATTTATTGAAAAAACATCCCTAAATATTTGGAAGTATCAAAAACTAACCCTATCTTTGCATCGCAATTCAGAGGAATAGCAGCTAACATTAGGTTAGCAAAGCAAACGGTTTGGTAGTTCAGTTGGTTAGAATACATGCCTGTCACGCATGGGGTCGCGGGTTCGAATCCCGTCCGGACCGCTTAAAAGGTTAGCAATCTTAGGATTGCTAACCTTTTTGCTTTTTAGAAACATCCCCCCTCAATAAGTTTGAAAACAAATATTTTTCACCTCCACAATATATTACCAGTCACCATTTTATGGTGACTCCTGCTTTTTTACACCTCGCACCAGACACCTCTCCAAAAAACCTTACATACCTTGCGCTCACTCCCAATACATCTTTTTGGTTCAATATCTTGCACCAAATAACCTAATATTAGATCGTTAAACTACTAGAATATACTATTTTAGTAGGCTCAAACTAATCGAATCACCTTGGTGGAACATTTAAATCACCTTGGTGAACCATATGAATCACCTAGGTGGAACAAGTGATTCAGCAAGGTGATTCACTTAACTCCTACGCTATTTATATTCAAACCGTTGTATACAAATGAATAAATACCATTGTTAGATCAATAATTACGCCTACCACCCTGCAAAAGGTGATACGCTCTCTTGGCGAGGTTCTAAAAAGAAGAATTCCAACATCGAAACAGCACGACAAACGGGTGGGTGTAAAAAACAAATAGTCACCATAAAAAACTATACAACAACTGGTTGTGTAGGTGTAAAAACTTTTATAAAAAGAACGATATGCGTAGACTTCTAAACCGTTTTCAAAGCAAAAAAACTTATAAAGAATTATAAATCAGCAACTACAGAGGACTATAGCCCAATCTATCACCTTATATTATTTATGTGTAAGATTTATTTTCACTACCTTTGAAGCTTGTTTTTAATACTAAATCAATATTAACTCTAAAATAACCCAATGAAAGAAAGACTTTTAAAAACAGGCAAGTGGACTTTACTCCTGTGTTGTATCTTAACTTGCTCGTGTAAAGAGCAGCAACAACAAAAACCAACACCAACCTATGAAGCAATGACTATTGAGCATACGAACCGAGATCTAACTCGGAAGTATACAGCAACAATTAAAGGTCGTCAAGACATTAGCATTTACCCTCACATAGCTGGATTTATTACAGAACTATCGGTAAACGAAGGAAGCACAGTAAAAAAAGGAGACCAACTATTCGTTATAGACCAAGTTCCATATATTGCAGCGCTTAACACAGCTAAAGCAAATATTGAAGTTGCTAAAGCAAATGTTGCAACAGCAGAACTTACATACAAAAGCAAAAAACAACTATTTGCAAACAATGTAATCTCTGAATTTGATAAGCAATTATCAAAAAACAAATTACTTACAGCAAAGGCGATGCTTGCGCAAGCAGATGCAGCACTTATAAATGCTGAAAACAACCTTTCGTATACAGTTATCAAAGCACCTTGTAACGGTGTAGTCGGAACACTACCGTATCGTGTTGGTTCGCTCGTAAGTGCATCCATACCAAAACCACTCACAACAGTATCAGACAATTCTGAAATGTATGTATACTTCTCGATGACCGAAAAACAACTGCTCGGCATGGTACGTGAATACAAATCTATTGACACTGCATTAGTTAAGATGCCTGCAATCGAACTATTCCTAAACGACGGAAGCCTATACGATCAAAAAGGTAAAATCGAGTCAATTAGTGGTATTATCGACCAAGGCACCGGATCTGTCTCTTTACGTGCAGCATTTGCTAACGCAGGACGATTACTACATAGTGGTGGTGCTGGTGTTATAAATATTCCGTACACAAAAGATAAGTGCATTGTTATTCCTCAAGATGCAACATTCGAAATACAAGACAAAGTATTTGTGTACAAAATTGTAGATGGCATTGCTAAAGCAACGATGATTGCTGTATTCCCAGACCACGACGGCAAAGAGTATATTGTCGAAAAGGGCTTAAACGTTGGTGAATCCATTCTATTGGATGGTATCATAACAATGAGAGATGGGACACCTGTCAAAGTAAAATCAGTTCAACCTAACCTAGAGAAGTAAGTCAAACAATGAATGTTACAAAATTTATTGAGAGACCAGTACTCTCAGCTGTAATATCAATCGCATTGGTATTAGCAGGTATCATAGGCTTAGTTACTTTGCCTATCGAACGATACCCCGACATTGCACCCGCAACGGTTATGGTATCAACTGCATACCCAGGAGCAAGTGCCGAAACGGTACAAAATAGTGTGATTGCTCCGCTCGAGCAAGCTATCAATGGTGTAGAGGATATGGCTTATATGAGTTCCTCAGCAACAAACAATGGTAGTGCTACAATCAGTGTATTTTTCAAACAAGGCGTAGACCCTGATATGGCTGCCGTTAACGTGCAGAATCGTATCAATAAGGCAATGGGTATGCTTCCGTCCGAAGTTGTGCAGATGGGTGTTTCGACATCGAAAAGACAAAGTAGTACACTTAAAATCTTTTCGCTTTCAAGTCCAAACAACACGTACGATGATACATTCCTATCAAACTATATAAACATCAACCTACAACCAGAGATTCTACGTATTTCGGGCGTTGGTGAACTCCAAGTGATGGGACCTGATTACAGCATGCGTATCTGGTTAAACCCAGAGTTAATGGCACAATATGGATTGATCCCTTCGGATATAACAGTTCTACTTGCCGAACAGAATATCGAAGCTGCAACGGGTGTGATTGGCGAAAATGCAAAACAAACATTCCAATATACAATGAAGTATAGCGGACGTTTAGAGAAACCAGAAGAGTTTGAAGATATTGTTATTAAATCACTCCCTTCAGGTGAAATCCTGCATCTAAAAGATGTTGCAAGAATTGAACTTGCCAAAGAGTCTTACGCCTTTAAGGGCGGTACAAATGGTAGCGAAGGTATCACATGTATGGTATCTCAAACAGCAGGATCTAATGCTACAGAGGTAGAGAATGATATAAACATATTTCTTGAAGAGGCAGAAAAGAACTTCCCTGCGGATATGAAAATTGTTCACTTAATGAGTTCGAACGACTTCTTATATGCATCGATGAACTCGGTAATGCAAACACTGATCGAAGCGCTTATATTGGTTATTATCGTAATCTATGTATTCCTTCAAGATATTCGCTCAACACTTATACCTGCAATTGCGATTGTGGTATCGCTAATGGGTACGTTTGCTTTTCTTGCATTGGCAGGATTTAGTATTAACTTACTTACACTTTTCGCACTGGTGTTATCCATTGGTGTGGTAGTAGATGATGCCATTGTCGTCGTCGAGGCGGTGCAGGCACGTTTCGATGTGGGCTATAAATCGCCATTTCTTGCATCTGTAAGTGCTATGCAGGGACTTACTTCGGCAATTGTTTCTACAACACTTGTGTTCTTGGCTGTATTTATTCCTGTTTCATTTATTGGTGGAACTTCAGGCGCATTCTACACTCAATTTGGTATAACCATGTCGATAGCCGTAGCCATATCCGCTGTGAATGCATTAACATTGAGTCCGGCTCTTTGTGCGCTACTACTGAAACCGAGAGAAGAAGAGCGCGTTAAGAAAACCGTTGCCGACCGTATGCGTATTGCTTACGAAGTTGGTTTCAACAGAATGTCAAGCAAGTATCTAAACGGTGTTAAAATCGTTTTACGTCGCCCTTGGCTTAGCTGGACTATCTTGGTTTTATCAATTGTTGCATTGGTACTCTTGATGAGATCAACAAAAACAGGTCTTGTACCATCTGAGGATGTCGGTATGGTATTTGTAAATATCAACACTGCTCCAGGTAGTTCGATTGACCACACAGTGGCGATATTAGATGAGGTTGAAAAACGATTGTCTACCATTCCACAAGTGGAGTCGTACAATAAAATTGCTGGATATGGATTTATATCTGGTCAAGGTAGTTCGTATGGTACATTTATCCTAAAGCTAAAACATTGGGATGATCGTAAGGAGGCGCACGAATCTCAAAGTGCAACAATTGGTGAGGTATATAAGCTTACGAGCGATATCAAATCGGCAAGTATCTTTGCTTTTGCTCCTGGTATGATACCTGGATATGGTCAAAGTGGTGGTTTCGAAATGTATACGCAAGATAGAAAAGGGGGCTCTACCGAAGAGTTACTAGCCGTTACGCAAAACTTCTTAGCAGAACTAAGGAAACGCCCCGAGATACTACAAGCTTATACCTCTTTCAATGTAAACTATCCACAGTATCTTGTTGATGTAGATGCTGCCATGTGTAAGAAGATGGGAATTGCACCAAATCAGGTTCTTTCGGTACTTGGAGGATACTTTGGAGGTACTTATGCTTCTAACTTCAACCGATTTACAAAGGTATATCGTGTAATGGTTCAAGCATCCCCAGAGTTCAGAGCAAACAAAGAGGATCTAAACAATATATATGTACGTACAGGAACTGAAATGGCTCCAATCGGACAATTTGTAACGCTGAAAAAGGTTTATGGTGCGGAGGCGTTGAGCCGATTCAATCTATACAGCTCTATCCCAGTAAATGGTATGGCTGCCGAAGGATACAGTTCGGGTGATGCAATTCGTGCAATTGACGAGGTTGCAGCCGAAACACTTCCATCGGGATACGGATACGACTTTGGTGGTATTACACGTGAGGAGAGTAAGAGTACAAACAATACAATCATTATTTTTATTGTATGTATCACGCTTATATACCTTATTCTTTGTGGTCTGTACGAGAGTTTCTTTGTCCCTATTGCTGTTATCCTTGCGATTCCTTTTGGATTAATGGGTAGCTTTGTTTTTGCAAAACTCATGGGATTAGAGAATAACATCTACCTACAAACGGGGCTTATTATGTTGATTGGTCTGCTCGGTAAAACGGCTATTCTACTCACAGAGTTTGCCAGCGAACGTCGTGCAGCAGGTATGACGCTTACGCAAGCTGCTATGTCGGCAGCCAAGGCGCGCCTTAGACCAATTCTGATGACAGTGCTTACGATGGTATTTGGTCTATTACCTTTGATGTTCTCTACTGGTGTGGGTGCGAATGGAAATAGCTCACTTGGTTCTGGTGTTATCGGTGGTATGCTTATTGGAACGATCTCTCTTTTATTTGTTGTACCAGCATTCTTCGTGGCATTCCAGTATATACACGAAAAGATGTCGTCAAAAAAGAATAAGATTGACGTGAACGATCCTGTAATTGCAAAAGAGATGGAAAGATTAAAAAGTGAAAAATAATGAGTATTATGAAGATAAATAAAATTTATATACTACCTATCGTTGCCACCGTGCTGCTAAATAGTTGTAGTATCTATAAAAAATATAGTCGCCCTGAGGAGATAACAACTGACCACCTATATGGTGATCAGTTTCTCTCTAACGACACAACGACGCTAGCGCACAAAAGTTGGAAAGAACTCTTTGTAGATCAGAAATTGCAACAGCTTATTGCCCTTGGTATTGAAAACAATGCCGATTTGCAAACTGCCAAACTCCGCGTTGAGCAGGCAGAAGCATCACTACGTAGTGCTAAACTATCACGTTTACCATCACTTTCGCTTGCCCCACAGGGTACAGTGTCGAGTTGGGACGGTGCTAGTGCATCTAAAGGGTATATGCTACCAGTATCGGCAAGTTGGGAGATTGATATCTTTGCAAAGCAATTAAATGCAAGCAGAGCTGCTCAAAGTTCGCTTATGCAGACTAAAGAGTACCAACTAGCTGTTAAAAGCGGTGTTGTTGCTGCCATTGCAAATACGTACTACACGTTATTGATGCTTGACAAACAGGTCGAGATAACGAACCAAACGGTTATAAGCTGGCAAAAGAGTATCAAGGTATTGCAATCGATGAAAGATGCAGGTATGCAGAACGAGGCTGCTGTGTCTCGTGCAAAGGCAAACCTGCACATGCTTGAAACAACTTTCACGCAATTAAAGAACAGTGTTCAAAATGTCGAAAATCAGTTATCACTACTTGTGATGCAACCGATTCAGACGATCAACAGAGGTACTATCGATCAAAACTTCTTCCAAGAAGAGCTATCAATTGGATGTTCTGTTCAGTTACTCGCTAACCGTCCCGATGTAAGAGCAAGTGAATATGCCCTTTCAAAAAGTCTATATGGATTAAATCAGACAAGAGGTGCTTTGTATCCATCATTGGTATTAAGTGGAAGTGCTGGTTGGACAAATAGTCTTGGCGGCATGATTGTTGATCCTGCTGGTACAATTCTTTCGGCAGTAGGTTCGTTAACACAACCACTCTTCAATGGTGGCAGACTCAGAGCTAATGTTAAGATACAAAAGGCTGAATATGATATTGCTGTTATTAACTTCCAACAAAGTCTGTTTGCTGCCGGAGTTGAAGTAAACGACGCCCTTAGGAAATGTCAGCTTGCAAGAACCAATAAAAGTCAATATGAAATGCAGATTGAATTGCTAACTAAAACAATCAAAAGCACCGAACTGCTTATGAAGCACGGAAGCACCACATACCTTGAGGTGTTAACTGCTCAACAAGCACTACACCAAGCTCAACTTGCCGAAGTTGGCAACTGGCTAGATGAGGCACAAGGCGTAGTTACGCTATACCGTGCACTTGGAGGTGGCGTGCAATAAGCAAGACAGATAAGCTAATTAAAAACATCCTTCAAAAGAACTTAAATTACAGGTTCTTTTGAAGGATGTTTTTTTTGTAATATACCCAATATGGGGCGTTTTAATTTTTATTTGTATCAATATAGATACCTAATTTGAATATATTTGATTTTTTGTTCGATTGTTAGCAAATACAAATAAAAAATTTTTACTACTTTTGAAGCATTAAAATTAAATGATTATGATATTCAGATTCCTTATAGTATCAGACGAAGTAGATGATTTTCAAAGAGAAATTATTATTGATTCAGAAGCTTCATTTCTAGACTTTAGCAATGCAATTATTGACGCTGTTGGTTTTGAAAAAGATCAAATCAGCTCATTCTTCATGTGCGAATATGATTGGAGCAAGCAAACAGAGATTACACTACTTGAGATGGATACCACTTCTGAGTATGATAACTACGTAATGGCAGACACTATCCTCGAAGATCTAATCGAAGATGAAGGACAGAAGCTTCTATACGTATTTGACTACATGACAGAGCGTGCGTTCTTTATCGAACTACGTGAGTGTATCTTAGGCAAAGACCTACATAAAGCACAATGTACCCAAACAGGTGGTATTGCTCCAGAACAATTTGTTTCTATTGACGATTTCGAAATCAAAAGCACTTCATTGGATATTGACGAAAACTTCTACGGAGACGAATCTTACGATTTAGACGAAATAGATAAAGAGGGGTTTGATGGCTTTAGCGAAGAGTCGGTTGGTAATCCTTACGACGATCAATATTAAATGCAGACACTCCTTGTTTTACTTGGACCTACTGGTGTAGGCAAAACTGAATTAAGTCTGAAAGTAGCTGAACACTATCACGCTCCGATTATATCGTCTGACTCCAGACAGCTATATCGCGATCTTGTGATCGGAACAGCTGCTCCAACAACAGCACAATTGCAACGGGTTCAACACTATTTTGTGGGAACCCTTGCTCTTACTGATTACTATAACGCCAGCCAATTTGAAGATGACGTAGTAGCTAAACTTGCCGAACTACGTCCCACCCACCCTACTGTTGTAATGACAGGGGGTTCTATGATGTATATAGATGCCGTATGCAAGGGGATTGACAATTTACCTACCGTAACTCCAGAACTTCGCAACGAGCTCCAAGCACTCTTCGAAAAGGAGGGTTTAGACCCCATCCGTGCACAACTTAAACTCCTAGACCCACAACATTACGATGAAGTGGATCTAATGAACTACAAACGCGTTATTCATGCCCTCGAAATCTGCTTAATGACAGGCAAGCCCTACTCCTCGCTTCGCACAAGCCCAAAGAAGGAACGCCCCTTTCGAATCATTAAGATTGGATTAAATAGAGATAGAGAGGAGCTATATGCCCGTATCAACAAACGTGTGGACATTATGATGGAAGATGGTCTACTCGAGGAAGCGCGCAGCGTATACCCTTTAAAACATCTCAATTCACTGAATACAGTGGGTTATAAAGAACTCTTCAAATACTTTGATGGAGAGTGGACGCTTGATTTCGCTGTTGAAAAAATTAAACAAGATTCAAGAAACTATGCCCGAAAGCAGATGACGTGGTTTAAACGTGATAAGGATATTACGTGGTTTAATCCTGATGATGAGGGGGAGGTTATGGGGTTTATTGAAAATTTACTAGTAGCAGAATAACAAAAATAAAAATTGTGATCTAATAAAAAATCCTCAGTCAATTAATATTGACTGAGGATTTTTTGTATTGTAGTTTTAAGAATAAGCTAATTATCTAGTACCACCAGCCCACCATACGTTTTCAGTATATACATACTGTCCATCACCATAAGCTGTATTTACCCCTGGGTTTGTTGTTGTATCGTCTGCTCCATATGTAGCACGCAATGGGAATTTATTTTTATTTTTCAATTCAACAAAATCTTCTCCTGAAGCCTTCATACGACGAATATCACTATATGTTTCTTGTGATTCACCATTAGCACCCCACAAGGCAATGTATTTTTGCACCATTAATTCTTTTAATGGATTAGCTGTAAACAATGGTTTTACATCATTTTCAAAATATTCTACAGCTTCAGCAGGAGTAATCTCTTCAGATGTTTCAATAATTCCACCACTTGAAACAATAATTGGAGCAGATAATGCAGCACCAATATTAACTTCTGCATTTGCAATACCTGCAACAACAGCATCTTTCAATGCAGTCTGTGCCTCTGGCAGTTCACCTAAACGAGCTAATGCTTCAGCTTTCAAAAATAGAACTTCATGATAACTTAAAAGATATGTAGGTGCAGTTTGAGAGAAAACAAAAATCGAAGTATTATAATAATACTGTGCTTCTTCATTTTCACCATTAGATGCAGGTAAATAATTTGCAGAATCCTTAGAAGTGATCAGTGACCATTTCTCTCCTTTTTCAAGATCAACATCTACAAAAACACGAGAAAAACGAGGATCATTGCGTTCTAATAATTTATCAGCCATACTCTGACTTGCAGATATACCATCACGACTCCACTGAAAATCAAACAAAGGATTCAAATTATTACTATCGTATACAGAATATGCTGCTTGCTCTGATGCCGAAGCAAATGATTTATCAGCGTATTCAATTACTTTCAATAAATCAGCTGTTTTATCTGTTGATCTATTTAATAAACGCATAGTGTAACGAGCCTTAAGACCATAAGCTAATTTAACCCATAAGTTTTGGCGCTCATCTTCTTTAACGCTATTTTGGCTAGGTACACCATAAATAAAGTCATGAGATGCAGATCCACCAGTCACATGCTTGTCACCTTTAGGTATATCAGCAATTGCTTCATCTAAATTTTTGAATATTTCCGTATAAATAGTCTCTTGTTTATCAATAACAGGAGTCATAAAAGCAGGTTTACCATCTATTAAATTAGGTAATGCAGCCTGGCTATAAGGAGCATCTCCATAAGAATCTGCAATTATAGCTGAATTCAATGCAACTAATATATTACCAATACCTTTAGTTGTATTATTACCCTCTTGTGGTCCACCTTCAGAAGTTTTATCTATTATAATACGCGCATTTTTCAATGTTTTGTACAAGTTACCCCATGTATTATTATATGTTGAAGAAGATGAAGGCTCACCAGCACGCATTTCAGCACGAAACAACTGATTGTGTACACCAACTTCATGTTCTACAAAAGTTGAAAAATAAGTATTTAAATCACCTCCTACATTTGAAAAAGCTGTAGAAGTAATTACATCAGCTAAAATAAATTTTGCTGGCACATCTACTGTATGGTTAATATCGTTATTGATACTATCCATTGTATCCTCTGAACAAGAAACTAATGTTGTTGACGCAACAATAGTTGTCAATAGTCCTATTGATAATATTGATATATATTTCATTATTTCTTTATTTATTAAAATCTAACATTTAAACCAAATCCATAACTTGAAGTTCCTGGTAGAGAAAAACGCTCAAAAGCACCTGCCATGTTATTGTTACCTTGTGCTGCCTCAGGATCTAATCCTTTAAATTCAGACCATAGTAAAATATTACGAGCAAAAAGATTTACATTTACTGTTAACCACTCTTTTTCGATAATAGGATAGTTCAATGCGATTTCACGTAATTTCAAGAATGAATTATCAAAAATCATTGATTCAGAAATATCATTCATGTCTTGTAAATATTTTTGAGCATCAGCACCAGACAAAACGATATCATTTGGAGCATATGTAATGTTACCATCTGCATCTTTAACCTCTTTTACAGAACCTTGTCCAAAAGTAAAACTAGCATCTTCTTTACGTAAGTCTGCTGATTGCTGGCTCACACCATAGTAATCTAACAAACCTGTAGTACCACTATACATTTGACCACCTTGTTTCCAGTCCAAAACTGCTGAAAGACGGAATTTGTGAACCGATAATGAAGTATTAAATCCTAATTTAAAATCAGGAGAAACAGTTCCAATAACTTGTTCTTTACCTACTGTTGGAATACCATCTTCATTTACAACAATTTGACCTGCATCATTTCTGTTGTAACTTTTTCCATAAATTACAGGGAACTTGTATCCAATACCTGCACGTACTTGTGGCTCAACAAAACCTCCAAGCATGATACTTTCTACCCCTGGAGCTAATTCATCAACATAGTTGTCAATTTTCGAGAAGTTAAAAGCAAAATCCCACTGTACATTCTTAGTATTAACTGGTGCAATATTTAATGTAAACTCATGAGAGTTAGTGTGCATTGATCCACCATTCATCATCAAACTTGAATAACCTGTTGACGCAGCCAAAGGCACTTCGAAAATCTGATCTACAACATTTTGACGAGAAAAGGTATAATTAAATGAAACCAATCCATTTAAGAAAGTTAAATCAGCACCCAATTCATAAGACTCAGTATTTTGAGGCTTCAAATTTGGATCATAAATCATTGGATATGGAACATAAGATACAACACCATTAAGAGGATATTGAATAGGTGTTCCTGAAGAGAAACCTCCGCCATATGATGGCACTTGATAATAAGAGTCATAATAAGTTCCTGCTTGACCTACTTGAGCGTATGATCCACGTAATTTACCATAAGTTAAAATATCATTCTTTAGAGGCTCTAACTCTGTAAAAATCCATCCCAAAGATACTGATGGGTAGAAAAATGAACGATTATCACGAGGCATAGTAGAAACAACATCATTACGTCCTGTAACATTCAAATAAAGCATATTTTTATATGCTAACGATGCACTACCAAAAAGACCTACTGTGCGACTTTTCTTATATGATTCCGAAGCAATCAATTGTGTTGAATTATCAATATGATTCCATCCTGGAAAGTTATAGTTAGCTCCATAAGCTTGTGAATACTTTGTTTTTTTATCAACAAATTCATTTCCTGCTAAAACATCAAAAACTAAGTCATCATTAATATTCCAAACATAACTAGCTGTCAACAATGAGTTCATTTCACTAATTGTATAACCAGAATGATTAATAGAACCTCTTCCATTTGCGTGACCATAACCCCATGAATCTGAATAGTTTGTTGTATATGAGTCTGTACCTAACTGATATTTAACATCTAATTTATGATTATCAGTTCCGAATTTAGTCGAATATTTCAAATATGTATTTCCAAAAAAACGTTGTGAACGCTCTGTAAATTCATTATTTTCAATTGCCCAATAAGCTGCATCAAATGATCCTCCACGATAATTATTTTGTGTATATGGGTCTCCTTCAACATGTGCAGGAATACCTGCTAAATCATAACTAGGAGCTGCTGCATAAATTGTAGCGACCAAACCATCATTACCTGAAGGTTGTTTTTTTAATTTTGAAGTTACAAAATTACCATTAAAACCAGTTGTCCAGTTAGCATGTAATTTAGCTTCTGCTGCTAATTTTGCATTGTAACGATCCATACCTGTTGTTGGAATAATACCATCTGATGTAGCATTACCTAATGAGAATGAGTAACTTCCTTTATCAAAGGCTTGAGCAATATTGGCTGAATTACTCCATGTCACACCTGTTTGAAAGAAATCTTCAGTATTATTATATGCCTGTGGCGTAGCCCATGGGTTTAATCCCGCTGCAGCACGTTGTTGTACATAATATTGTCCTTCTTTTTTTCCTGATGCTTGTGTATATTTATTATCTGTATTACCTCCATAAGTTGGATCATTTGCTAAATCTGAAATACGAGGACCCCAAGCACTACTACTCGTTGGACTAAACACGCCTCCGCTACCTTGTGCATATTCTTTTTGCAAATCAGGTACAATCGAAATTACATCAAAAGATAAATTTGTATTAATTGTAATTTCAGGCTTACCTTTTTTCACACCTTTACCACTTTTAGTAGTAATGATAACTACTCCATTTGAAGCTCTCATTCCATATAATGCAGATGCTGCTTGACCCTTCAATATATTAACACTTTCTATATCATTAGGATCAATATCGACAGAACGGTTTGCAAAGTCAGTACCAGTTACAGAGTTTCCTGTATTTACATCTGATGATGATGAAACAGGCATTCCATCAATTACATACAAAGGTGAGTTATCCCCTGTGAATGAACGAGATCCACGAATTGTCATTTTTGATGATGCTCCTGGCATACCTGATGATGGTGAAATCTCAACTCCTGAAACTTTACCTTGTAAAGAAGAAGCTAAATCAGTATTAGCACCTCTTGTTAATTCGTCTGCTTTTACATCTTGTACTGCATATCCCAAAGCTTTCTTCTCTTTTGAAATACCCATTGCTGTTACAACAAGTTCGTCCAAACTCTGAGCATCTTCTTTCATTGTAACATTTAGAACTGACTGCACTGGTTTCTCAACCGTTGTCATTCCAATATACGAAAATACCATCGTTTTAGCAC